>JABDQM010000011.1 GCA_013042315.1 Flavobacteriaceae bacterium
AATAGACCTATTTGCGAAGTAAGTTTTGCAAAGATCGGTTAGCCATCCAAATTTTAACAAAGACAAGGAGCATAGCTATGGTCCAGCTGGCAAAAAGAAAGTATTCCATAACGTAGGTGATTCGGGGGTCGGTTAATACTCAATTTTAAATTTACTATCGTTCAATATTAATACTTGGGGCATTAAAGTATGAACTTAAACGATAAAAATAGGCATTTCGTCTATGATTTCCTAAATAAAGGAGGGGAAATCTAATGAAGATCCTCGTATTTTCGACGAAATGCCATGAATAATGTAATTCGGTCTACTTTATATCAGAGGGCCTCCACTCGCATTGCAGTAACTGGTCCTAGTTCATAGGCAGCCTCTTTTAATGAGCTTTTTATCTCAGATATGCGGGCCAGGTCGCCCCTGTCCTTGAGAATTTCAGCGATCTGTAAGAGTACCAAAGGCTCCTGAGTTTTGCCCAGGACATGTTCCTTTACCAATTGATAAGCTTGTTCCTTTTCTCCTGCTTTAAAGTAGCTATAGGCCAATAATCCGAATGCTGAAGGAGTGGGCCGGTTGTTTACGTCCCGAACCGCAAGTGCCAGGGCCTTGTTGTATTGCAGTGTCCCATTCAGGTAGGTGTCTATCAAATAGGCATTGTACATATCACCATAGGACGGATTTTCACTCATTTTAAAGAAGGCATTCATGCTTTTGATGTACTCTATGCTGTCTCCGGTAAATTCGGCTATTTCAGCCTTGAAGAGATAAAGGTCTGGCGAATGATAATGCTGACTAATACTATCGAGGATCCTCATCGCTTCTGTAGTGTTTCCTTCATGCGAATATGCGATCCAGGCGATTCCCTTCTTGGCATAGGCGTTTTTAGGGTCTAGTGAAAGGGCCTTAAGATAGTGCTGATAAGAATCGTTGATGCGCCCGGCATGTCCGTAGTAATCTGCCAGATTGGTATAAGACCATAGCATAGTATTGCGATTCGCTGATTGTTCTGCTTTTGCTGTCGCCTTTTCCATCAATCGAATAGTAACGTCGAGTTGCCCCTTGTGGTCGTTCCATTTGGCAAGTCGGATCAAATGCCCAAAAGCAGACATGTTCCTGGTACTATCCAGATAACGCTCAGCTTTATTGAATTCCCCGAGTTCCATATAAAGGTCGAAGAGTAAATATTGTGTCTCAAGCACCCCGCTTCCAAGTTTCCTGGCTTTAAGAGCCAGAGGTAAAGCTTCCTTAAAACGATGCTGAGAAATATAGTTTCTGGCCAGAGCTCTTAGATATCCCGATTGGCCAATTGAGGCGATATTTACAGCTTTCTCTAGTGCAGTTTCTGCCTTTTTCAGGTATTCAATCTCTCCTGTTGACTGAAAGTACGAATTGTATTGTCCGGCAACGATCCCGAAACTGGTTAATTGAAGGCTATCGGGTTTAATCTTAGAATTCCATAGCCTGAAGTATTTTGAAGATGTTTTGGAAGGTCCCGCTTCCAGGTAGGCATTATAATCTGAAGGGTTGATGACTTTTCCTTGGTCACCAAACTCGCAGGAAGTAAATAGGATGAGCAAAATACCCAAGTATATAATTTGTTTCATGTTGTTGTTTTAGTGGATTAAAAAAAGAAAGAGGGAGGGCAAAACCTCCCTCTTTCAAAGTAATTAGCAATTGTTTTCCCATCTGATTGCTACACGCAATCTCGGAATTTCACTTACCTCTATTCAGGAGCACTTACATATGGAAAGTCTGAATTGATTGTTGCAGTAAGGGCAACACCATCTGAAGTGAGGCGTGGCAAATCGGCCATTCCGTCATTGTCCAGATCTTGTCCGCTAAAGCGGTCTCCATTCATCCCTCCAAAAAAGAGGATCAGAGAAACATCAATTACATCGTCCTGAAGTTTTCTCCCTGTCAGGGCCACTTCGTCTCCGTCTGGTACCAAAATGTTCCCGTCGTTATCGGCATCGGTTCCTGGATCGAAGTAAACAGTAGGAGCATCAGGAGCTACATCCAGAGCGTCAGCTGCAAGTACCGTTGTAAGCGTAGCGGCATCTAACCCCAAAATGTTGTTCTCATAGTCTACATCCATCGGATCCAGTCCGAGTTTGTTGGCGTATACATCGTGATATTGCTCAAGTCGTGCTTGAAATCCTGCTTGAAAAGTTGCAGTCATTTCAGAAGGAATAGTCACATTATGTGCATCCTTTACACTTGGCATACCGTCCATATCAAAGCTTAAAGTAGTATTGATTCCCGGTCTTCCCATATGGTCTGCCTGGGCGAACGTCCCCGTAAAATCGGGAGCCGTGCCATCTGCGCATGGTTCACAAGCCGAACCTCCGCAATCTGTCCCTTCCTCATCTCCATTCATAATACCGTCGTTACACGTAGCCACGGCCATTTCCTCCATTTGCATATCATCGTTGTTGCAGGCCATAAGCACTGTGGCGGCCAGAAGGGTTAAAATCGAATATTTAATTTTATTGAAATTCATCTTTTTGTGTTTTTTGATTAATTGTTACTGTTTTCTGTTGGTGGTTACCCATGTTTTGTACACAGGAATTCCCAATGCATTTGTTGTGCTGGTCGTCCCCAACATACTATTTGGAATCTCTACCACAATAGACATGGTATTAGCTCCGTCAAAAGTATCCTCTGCTTCAGCGGCAGTCTTAAATCCCATGGGGGCCGAATTTACATCCGGGTTAATCACCGCATTGAATTGAAAGAAGTCGAAAAAGAATGGATCCTGCCTTGGCCCGGCAAATAACTTTGTACCATTCATTCCTTCTGCTACAACCGCAGTTGATCCTGAAATAGCGACTTCACCAAGTGGGTTATCCGCCAGGATCTGACTGTTTAAGCCCGTTTGTACCGGCACCCCTGCAAAGAAATACATGGTTCCGTTTTGTGGATAAGCCTGGATGACATAGTCTTCAACCAAATCTCCATCGGTATCGATGTTGATCTCTGTTAAAACATCCTCATCAAAAGTTCCATAGGCCAAATCAGGCAGTACGCTTGATTGCAGGTCTACTACAAAAGTGGTGTTGTCTGAGCCCAATGTAGGCTCAAAGGCAAAGAAATCTGCAATATCAGCTGTTGTTCCTCCGGAAGAAGGCGCATCGAGGTGATCTGCAGCGATCAGAAATGCACCGGCAATGGCCAGTGCGGAAATTCCCATAATTAATTTTGATTTACTCATTTTATTGTTTTTAGATTTACTGTTACCCTACCTACGGAAATGAAATGGCGGGGTTTGGTTCTAAATGTTAATTTTATCTTAACAAAAAATGATTTCTTTGTCGGAAAGGATGCCTTGAGCTTTTAGAAAAATCATTTTTACCGTACTTTGGATTCAAATTAATAGGATATGAATCCTTCAGGTCCCGGCTGGATAAATAAATTTGGAGAGGTTGTAAGAAATAAAGAGGGTATTTATTCCGATTTCTCTACCCTCTACACCAGCCTTAAAGACTATGGCTTTGTCTATGGAATGAATGTAAAGACTCCTTCATTCATAAGCATAGAACACGCCCCATCGGAGGACGAAATGGCCAAGATCAATCTGCTTACGGCGCTGTATTTTACTTTTGCCCTCGAACGTCAGGAGCATAAATTCGAAGATTTTCTAGATGCCGTCTTTGCGTTTTACAAGGAACTCAAAGTGAGTCAGATTTCTTTATTAAACAAAATCCTTACCGGAAGTAAAACATCGGCCCAACTAGAGAAGCTCATCGATTCAAGGGTTTACCTCGATGACAATGTGATCAGCAGGACCTTTAATAGTGTTATCACTAATTCGCTGCTGTTTATCGATATACTTACTTTTAGATATTTCCTGAGAGATGGGGATAATATTGTACAGCAGGCTCAAAAGCTCGAATACCTCGCAATTAATATCACATATCACGCCTTAAATGCCAAGGAGAAGAACAAGGCAGATGAGAAGTTATCTCAATTGTTTGCCGCTTCCCTAACCTTTATTGACGAGGACAAGGAGAAATTTGACGGCTCTTACCGGGAAATCCTTGTAAACAATTGTTCTCCCTGGGAAAATCAATACTTTCTAGACGTAGCCTGCCTTACTGTATGGGAAGATTATTCTTTGGATTACAAGGAATCTCAATTCATCTATGGGATAGGAAAAGATATGGGCTTTACGGATGATCAAATTGCCGGATCTTTGGAAGACATTACCACCTTTTTTAAAGATAACAGTAAAAATATCACCTTCCTGAAGGATACTAATCTGGCTGTTCAATTTTATGACAGCATGTCCAGGGTGGTAAATAAACTCATTCTCAGAAATAGCAAACGCCTCCAAAAAGAACTTTCCGAAAGCAAGGAACTCGTCTTCCTGATTTCCAAGGGAGCAGTAAAAGAATTGAGCGCAGATGAAAAGAAAAAGATTCTGGACCAGCTGATGGATGTCTTTAAAAGTGTTCCCTCCCTGGCCATTTTTCTCTTGCCCGGCGGGGCAGTTCTCCTACCTATTTTTATCAAGTTGATCCCGGCTTTACTCCCGTCGTCCTTCGATGAAAATCGGGTGGCAAAAAAAGAAGAAAATAGGGATAAAGGCAACTATAAGAAAAATCTATAGCCTATATTAGATAATTGTTTTTCAGGTTTTTAAATCGTCTTACTCTAACCATAACTTAAAATCCTTCACGCGTTCCCTACTCACGATAATTTCCTGATCAGTTGTCTTGTGCAACTTGATTTGAAGTCGAGAATTGGTATAGGAAATGATGTCTCTGATATGGTTGATATTGATCACGTATTTCCTGCTCACCCTGAAGAATAATTTGGGGGTCAGTTCTGATTCCAACTGCTCCAATGGCTTGTCGAGCAAGTAAGATCTTCCTTCTGTAGTTGCTGCATAGGTACCTTTGTTTTCACTGTAGAAACACTCTACGTCATCGGCGTGAATAATCTTAAGGTGCTGCCCTACTCTAACGGTAAATCTTTTTTTGTACTCCCGATCTATCGGATTAACCAGCAACTTTTTGATGTCTTCAAAGTCGACTGCCATCTTCGGGCTGGCGACGGAATTCTGCTCCCTGAATTTAGCAACTGCTTTTTCAAGCTCCTCCTCGTCAATAGGTTTAAGAAGGTAGTCGATACTATTCAATTTAAACGCTTGTAACGCATACTCGTCAAATGCAGTCGTAAAGATGATGGCACTTTTGATCTCAAGCAGCTCAAAAATTTCAAAGGATAGACCATCAGATAGCTGAATGTCCAGAAAAATTAAGTCGGGATGCGCATTATTTTGAAACCACTGCAATGACTCTTCAACCGAGTGCAAGGTTTTACTTGCCTCTAGCCCTAGTTCGGACAGCATTCTCGCCAATCTTCTGGCAGCGGGTTTCTCATCTTCAATGATAATCACGTTCATCTTCTCAGTGGGCTTTACTTATGGTTATTATTTGGGTATCATCCCTTCGAAGCATTTAATTGTTATTTCTTATTTCCTCTTTTTCTATCATCTTTCTGATCTGTTCATCTTCCCATTGTTGTACCATTGGTATTCGAAAAGAAAATACCCTAAGTCCGTGAATAAATAGGCCTATACCCCATAGAAGCGGGACGCTGAAAACGTTCCAGACCAGCCATTCAACGAAATTGGGGTCTATATCAGAGGTATTGAGCTCCAAAAAGTTGATCCCCTTTAGTCCTTCTATCACAACAACAGCATTTACAATCAGGTAAATGGTGAGGTGCTTGTAAAAGCCTTTAATATTCTTAACCTTCTTTTCGGCTCTTTTATATGCCGCAAGTGATTTAGTAGCCATAATTATTTGAATTTAGCTGCGTCGCGTTTGTCCTTCTCGATATACTTCTTAATCTGCCTTTCTTCCCAATTCTTGCCCAGGATCGGGTTGTAATTGAAAACCTTGGCTGCATGGAAAGCCAGGCCTATTCCCCAGAAAAACGGGGTGAAGAAAGTACCAAACTGCCAGAAGGTGTCACCATCCTCCAAAGCTCTGATCAAAATATTGATTATAATAAAGGCATTGATGATAATATAGACAGCCAGATGGATATAAAAACCCTTTAGCTCTTCAACTCTAGCCTTTGCTTTTTTTAACCTTTCACTTTCAAAACCTTGATTTTCCATTTTTCCTTCTTTAGTAATTACTCCCATTTCTTTATTTCATCGTCCTCGCGCATCAGTTCCTTGATCTTCTTCTCCTCCCAGGCCCTGCCGAAGAAAGGATTGAGGTCAAAGGTGCCGATCGCATGGAATAGAATACCTATTCCCCATCCAAATGCCGCCCACAAGAACCACATATACCGCCATTCATTAGTGGCGTAGTTGATCAATGCAAGGGCAGAGATCACTAAAACATAAGAGGTGAGATTGGTGTAAAATTTCTTTAATCGGTCTACCCGTTCCTTGGCTTTCAGGTATTTATTTTCTTTGTTAAAATCTTCCATGGTTAGTGCTTATTAGTTTTTGAATACTTTAAATTTCTTTCTTTCCGGTTGATTTAGAAAAACATTTCAACCCAATTGTTAATTATTGATGATGAATTGTCTCTTTCACTTTGAAGCCGCCTGATCCACAAATTGTCTTACAGCTCGTCATTTTCCATAAATTCTTTGATCTTACGCTCTTCCCAGCGTTTCCCCCACAATGGATTGTAACCATAGGCTTCCATGCCGTGGGCAATAATACCAAAGCCCCATCCCAGGGCTGGAAATAAGACCCAAGGAAAATCTGTACTGCGGTAATTGATCCAGGCCAGAAAGGGAATTACAATGCAATAGGCGAGTAAATTTCCAAAAAATCCCTTGATTTCCTGTACACGCTCTTTGGCCTTTTGATAACGCTTGTCTTCAATAAATGCTTTTTGTGTTTCCACAGTCCCTATCTGCTTAGTAAGCATCGGAAGTTGAACGCTGAACTGCGAAGCTGTTTTCGTAATATTGACTTCTTTATTTGACAGTATTGAATAGCGCTGTTGTATATTTCGCAACCCCACACCACTACTTCTTTTTACCACCGGCTTCTCCTGCAGGTTGTTCTCCACTACCAATTTTCCGTCTGCCTCGTAGACTTTTATACGCAATGGCTTGGAGGAGGTCACCACATTGTGTTTTACCGCATTTTCAAGCAGCAATTGCAAAGACAAGGGCACTATTTTGGCATCCGGAATACTTGAAGTCTCCGGAATTTCCAAAGAAATCCCATCTTCAAACCGCATCGTTAAAAGCTTGATATACGTTTTGGCAAAATCGAGTTCCTCGTTAACGGGTACCAGATCTTTGTTCTTTTGTTCCAAGACATAGCGATACACCTTGGAGAGGGCTGTGGTAAACCGCTGAGCTTGCTTAGGGTCCTCTTCTATAAGACTGGTGAGTACATTAAGGCTATTGAACAGAAAGTGTGGATCCAGTTGATTTTTTAGGGCATCAAATTTAGCTGATGCGGTTCCTGCGATTATCTTCTGCTCCTTGATCTTTGTATCCTGAAGAGCCTTCCAAAAATAAAAGGCGTGGATAAACAGGGAAATCACAAGAGTGATGACCAGGGCGATGATGTAATTGATCACGTTTTCGTTTTCAAGAAAAGATTCAAAAGTATTGCCGTAGATGATCACCCTGACAAACCATCGCACCATGCCAAAAGCGATCACGGTGAGAATAACCGAACCAATGGCCCCAAACCATAGCCGTTTCCCAGCTTGTGTTTCCCAACTGTATTTCCTGCTCGCATAACTGTGAAATGACGAGCCAACAGCAGTGAGTACAAAAGAATAAATAAAGGATATTCCTGTAGTTTCGAGCACATCCATGAATAAAATGGGTTGTCCGAAATTCACCAGGAGGTTCAATAAAACAATGACCAGTGTGAGTATCAGGGATACCTTTAAAATCGTATTGAATTCTTTCATTGTTATTTCAATTTCTTGACGTGAATGATCGCTATTGTAATTAAAGGTAGCAAAAAGTATAAACCGTAAAATGACTCTTGCAATTTGTCTTTAGGTCTATATGCGATTTTTAATTCACTGTACAAAGATGACAAGGGACTTAGTAGATTTAAAAAATGGATAACCGAATTGTAAAATTCCGCTTCCCAATTGTAATCAGGATGATCTCAATTACTTCTTTAAATTATCTATTTTTAACTTCAGTTCACAACCTATGTATATTCCTCCACAATACAAAAATGAAAACTTAGATGAGGTCAGAGAATTTATTAAGGCCCATTCCTTCGCCATTCTGGTGAATCAGTCCGATGGAAAACCCTGGGCCACTCATACACCTCTCGAGTTGGGAAAAGACGAACAAGGAAATGACATCTTAATAGGCCATATTGCCAAAGCCAATCCGCAGTGGAAGGCATTTGAAAAGAATCCTAAGGTGCTCTGCATCTTTCACGGCCCGCATTCCTACATTTCTTCCTCCTGGTATAAAGAGGAAGAAGTGCCTACCTGGAATTACATTGCCGTACATGTTTACGGCAGTATCAGTGTCATGACCACAGAAGAGGTGCTGAACTGGCTACACTCCTTGGTAGAGCGTTACGAAAAAGACGAAAAGAATCCTATTTCCCTAGAGAATATGTCTTCTTCAACCCTGAAACAGGTAAGAGGCGTTGTCGGATTTCGCATCGAGATACAAGAGATACAGGCGGCTTTTAAAATTTCACAGGGACGGGAAGAGGATCACGCGAGGATCATAGAAGAATTACAGTCAAAGAGTGAACCCGGAAGCAGGCAGATAGCATCCCTTATGAAAAAAGGTGGAAACAGCCCTACCCAGGGTACAGTGAAAAAATAGCTAAGTTTTCGCTAAATCGTTTGTAAGTGTTTTAGGAGTTCTTCGCGATTCGACTTACTTAAGGGTATGGCCTTTCGGTTGATTTCAACATGAGCTTCCGCCACCACGTCTAGCTTGGAAATATTCACCAGAAATGAACGATGCACTCTTACGAAGATCTCTTCAGGCAATTTGTTTTGCATTTCTTTTAAGGTGGTAGTGAGGACATATTCCTTTTTTGATGTCATCACATGGCAGTAGTTTCGATCGGCTTCAATATACAGTATATCCTGAAGCAGTAATTTTACCATTTGACCGTGATGCCTGATAAATATTCTATCATTGAGAAGTGCTATGTAATTCTCTATCACAGGAACCGCTTCTACAGGGGTTTTGAGCTGCTCCTCTGCCAGGGCCAGTGACCTGAGTACATTACTCATGGTGATGGGCTTGGCGATAAAGGCAAAGGGATGGGTCTTTTTGGCTTCCTCAAAGGTAGCTTCATCATTATTGGCTGTGATATAAATCACGGGGATATCTGATACCTCCTGAATCTTCTTCACGGAATCTATCCCGTTTAAACGACCTTTAAGATTAATATCCATCAGAATAATATCAGGTGGATTAAGACGCGAATGAATAACCGCTTCTTCCCCCCGGGATTCAATCCCGGTTACTTCATAGCCAGCTTTGGTTAATTGGAGAGAGATATTTGCGGCGATTATCATATCGTCCTCAACAATTAATACACGTGTTTTTTCATCCATTTTTATGCGGCTTTAATACGTTGAAAATCGAATGAAACCACGGTTCCATTATCCACAACCAATTTCATTTCCCCATCGAGTTGTGTGGTCAGTAATTGAATAAGCTGAGTACCAAATCCGGTGCCTTCCGGTTCTTGAGATATAATCTTGCCCACTCCATTATCTGAAACTTCCAAATGCAATACCGACCCGCTTTGTTCCAGCGAGATGGTCACCTCCCCTTTCCTCTTGCCCGGGAAGGCGTATTTTAAAGCATTGGAGAGCAGTTCATTGACAATAAGCCCAATAGGGATAGCCTGATCTATATTTACTGCAATAGGTTTCATCGCAAACTTGAGATTAATCCTGTCTTCCATTCCATAAGAATTAATGACGTGATTCCCCAAATTCTCAAAATAATCCTTCATCTCAATATTGGAAAGATCATTTCCCTGGTAGAGCTTCTGATGGATCATACTCATACTCTGCACGCGTTGCTGACTCTTAACCATGGCATTCCTTACATTGGTATCGCTAATTTGTTCCGACTGCAGAATAAGCAGACTCGAAACGATTTCTAAATTATTCTTAACCCGGTGATGAATCTCTTTAAGCAAAAACTCTTTTTCCTCATTCTGGAGCTGCAGTATTTTGTTATTCTTCCTGTTTCTTCGCACCGATTTAAAGATGAGGAGGAGATAAAGAAAGAGCATAATTATAACAATCATCCCCAATGTTTGAATGATACGCTGTTTTCTGATTTGAATACCTTGTAACTGAATTGTACTTTCCTTTTCTGCCACTTCTAATTCTGTCTGGATCTGTGACATACGTTCGGCGGCTTCTTCTGTAAAAACTTTCTTCTGCAACTGGTCATACATCTTGAAAGCGTGGTAAGCATCTTCGTAATTTCGGCTTCCGGCATAAGCCTTACCAAGGCTTTGATAAGCCTCACTCAGAAAAAATGCATCTCCAAAATCATCTGTTGCAATATCAATACTATTCTGCAGACTTGTAATTGCAGAGAGAAATTTCCCTTGCAGATTTTGCAATTTTCCCAAAGAAAGCCAGGACCTCATCAACATAAAATTATTGTTCAACCGTTCGCTGTATTGGATAGCATTGAGTGCTGCCGTTTCCGCATCAGCGTAGCGAAAAGAGCGTCCGTGGAGGTCGGCCAGAGAAATATAAATATCACTAAGATTGTTGTAGAAGCCGTATCGTTCCCCTATGGATATGGCATGATTATAATATTTTAAGGCATTTTCATGATCGTTTAATGCGAGATATTGGTTTCCAACCACATAAAGAGTGAAATCAAGATCGAGATCGTTCAAACCGAGGTCTTCGAACAGACTTAGGGCCAACAGACCTTGCTCGAGGCCTTTTTCGTATTTTTCCTGTTTCCAGAATAAATTACTCAAATCGCTGTAAGCCAGCGCCTGTGCATGAAGATCGTTGAATTTTTTACCCAGGCGAAGCGATCTAAGGGCGTATTCGGCTGCCTTGGACAAATTACCTTCTCTTTCATGTACGTATCCCAGCTGAGTGTAGAGAAAGGGATATTCTTTTTGATTTAAAACTTCCAGGGCTTGCCCGAGTACAATTCTGGCACTGTCTAATTTTTCATCCCGGAGAAGAATCGCTCCGTAGGTAACCTGAAATCGCCCTACCCAGTCTTTTTGATCTTTAGCCCTGGCTTCCTTTAACCCCAATCGGGTAAATTCATACGCTTTTTGCAGGTCACGCGTATGCCAATAGTAAGCGAGATCATTTAAAATGATAAACCTGAGCGAATCTGTCGGTGCATTTTTAAATCCAACTTCCAGAGTATCGAGGTAAGAAAAACCAAAATTATCTGTCTGCCGAAAAATTTGTTTGTAGGAATTTTCTCTGCCGAAGTCAATAATCTGAGACGTAGCGTAGTATCCGCTTATGAAAGTGAAGAGGCATGTAAAAACAACTTTGACACAAAGTGTTCTCATTTCATATACTTTCTCACTGAGGGGAAATGAGGCTAGGAAAGATACAAAATATTCGGATAGCCTGCCGGGGGTAAAAAAAGGTGAGTATTCGGACACTTTATTGGGGCATTCGTCCAGAATAGCGGAAAATAGTCCTTTTAATTGATTTTATTCTATTCTGATTTGGCGATAAGCACCTGATCTGAAATGGAAATTGAGAAGAATGAAATGTGCTGCTCCCTTAATACTTCTGCTTGTATTGACGATGGCCGCTTGTCAAGTAACAGAAAAGGAAAAGGCCGATAGCTCCTCCTATTTAAAAGATGCCGTCACGGTTTATGTTGATTCTTGCTGGAATAAGGGAGAATTCTCTGCCTTGAACAGGATCGTGGGTGAAGAATTTGTCAGAAACCTCAATGGCCTGGAAGTGGCGAATGGCAGAATAGAACTCGAAGCCTATATTCAGAATTATATAAAGGCATTTCCCAACCTCCGGATAACGATCACTAAATTAATTGAAAAAGAAGGGAAGGTGGCCCTTGAATGGACTTTTAAAGGCACCAATACGGGAGTATTTGCAGAATTTATCCCGACAGGGAAAAAAGCTACTGTAAGCGGCGTATCTATGATGACTTTTAACAGTCAGGGAAAGTTGATACAGGAAAATACCTATTACAATGAACTTTATCTCTTGCAGCAATTGGGCTTCACCCTGAATCCGCCCAATTTAGAGTAAGAATTAGCAAACCAATCCATTTATAAACCTAATCGAAGTAATTATGAAAACAAAACTAGAAAATTTGATCCTCCTTGCGCTCCTAGCGATCCTGCCAAGTTCACTACTGGCTCAGGAATCGAATGAAAATCAATCCTTCGCGGTCCACGAAGATGTTGTAAAAATGAATATGGTTGCCGAATATGAAGAAACCTGCAAAGAATTGGTCGGCCATTTGAAGAAACACAATATCCAGGAAGCTAGATTTATTACGGCAAACACATCAGATAATCGTTATATCTATGTAAGTCCCATCGAAAATATGGCCGAACTCGACAAACCTGTCTTTTCAACACTTTCAGAAAAAATGGGAAAAGAGGCGATGAATGCCTTATTCAATCGAATGGACAAGTGTTATGACGTAGAACACGATTACATTATTACTTTAGATCAGAGCCTTTCCTATCAACCACAAGGCATCGACCAAACCCCGGAAGGTGAGGATTTCCGAAAATTTCACTACCTCTACATTACTCCGGCGAACCGCGCCATGGTGAAAGAAAAAATGAAGGCAGTTAGGGATATGTTTGAGCGCAAAGGATCCCAAATGTATTACCGTGTGTATCGAAGCGGATATGGCACAAGGGGCGAATTTTACATGGTAGCCGTAGCGGCAAAGGACCAGCTTGATTACGCACAGAAATCCTTGGCCAATGACGAACTCATTGGAGAAGATGGGGGAAAAGTCATGTGGGATCTATTCGAAAACTTACTCAGTTACGAGGAGTATACAGGACAAATGAGACCGGAAATGGCATATGCGCCTATGAATATGAATTGATTCAATTGAACTCTCAACTAGCCAACCTTTCAGAAAGACCC
Organism: Flavobacteriaceae bacterium; assembly: GCA_013042315.1. Lineage (GTDB taxonomy): Bacteria > Bacteroidota > Bacteroidia > Flavobacteriales > Flavobacteriaceae > Muriicola. The sequence continues at coordinate 13,080 of JABDQM010000011.1, forward strand.
GGATGTTTTCGGGTCTTTCTTCATTGTTAAGCTAAAGAAAAACTCCTAACTTTAGCATCAACCTTATCAATTTAAACTATGTTACAAAACAAATTCTGGCAAGCCCTGTTTGCGATAGGACCTATTGCCATGCTGTTCCTGGGTATGATCGCCTATTTTATTTTCCTTGTTTTCCTCTTTGGGAATATGGATGATCTTCACAGCAATGGCAACGTATCAGCTTCTGTAATTTTGGGGAATCTGGGTGCCTTTTTGATCTTTATCCTGATCGCTATCCTGATTTCGTTTGGGAGCCTTGTATTTTATATCGTTCATGCGGCAAATAATCCAAATCTCCGGGAGAACAACATGCTACTAGTATGGATACTGCTGTTCATTTTCGCCAATGGCATAGGCCAGCTGATCTATTGGATCATTGAGATTGTCAATAAAAGGGGTAAGGATATTACCCCCGTCTGAGGTTTCAATAATATCAATCATCGAAGTTTAAAGTCGCCATCCTGGAGCTAGACGCTTTTTGTACGCTCATGATCCACAATTCGTTACCGTATTTAGAGCGGAAATCCGACTTAATCTCTTGCAGGTCTTCATTATTATCTTCGTAATGAGCCAGGTAAACATAATTCAGGCCGTTGATAGGATTGGTAAAATATCCCGCTTCAATTCCTTTTTTCTCGAGCTCTGCGAGGAACAGTTCCAGATATTCCTGTGTTTCGAAGACGTTGGCAATGACATAGTGACCTTCGGGCACGCCTGCGAGGTTGCTCAACAAAATAGTTTCATCAACTTTTTGATTTGGAACCAGGGACATCTGACTTAGTCGTTCTAAGGAGTCTAGGTTTCTCTCCATTTGCATTTTCACCGATTCGCTTAGTCGGACCGGTCCAGAATTGTTCTGATTCTGAGCCACCAGGGCAGGCTTTTCATAGCCCATCGCATCCTTCATCTCATCGAGTTCTCTTCGGGTATTGCGGACAGCCAGTTCAAAACGTCGTTCCATTTCCGAACCAATACGATTTTCTAATGAATCTACTTTATAGATCAACTCATTGATGACGGCATAGTTGGCTCTGTTAAGCCTACGCAATTTGTCAATTTCCAGATAGAGGGGATTCTTGTTCTTCTTGATCCTGCGCTTCCTGTCAAGCCAATCGGTTGCTCTCTCTTCCTGATTATCCTGCTGAACCATATCTTCGGTGAGTTTAGGAATAAAATTATAGGCCACCGAAATTTCATGAGTAATACCAAAGTTTTCGATATCCTGAGAAAACCCCTTTTCAAAATTATAGCCCAGTGAAAGTCGTTTATTAATATTAAATCCGGCTCCAGCCGAACCACCGTAAAAACTGTCGTATCCAGCCTGAAGCCATCCGAGTTTGGGTAAGTCAAGGATGACACCACCTCCAAAAACCAGATCTTCCTCCCCTACCTTTCTCAGACGGGCAATAGGCATTATCCTGCCTTCTGTAAATAGCCCGCCGGCGTATTCAAAGTTTTTGGTATACTGCAAATGAGCAGAAAACGATTTCTCATTAAAGGTGGTAAGCGCCTCTCCTGTTTTGAGATTAAAATCAAATAAGTTTTCAGCGAAGACTCCAACGTCAAAACTTCCAAACGAAACATTTAGTCCCGGTTGGAAAGCGATAATAGAATTCTCACTAAAGGAGTCCAAGAGCGGATCGTCCTCGTTAGTTACAGCCCTGCTTTCGTCAAAACTGCTTCGGTAATAGGGTATATTAAAACCAAAGGTAAGATTACTCTTAGGCGATAATCTCACCCCATAGGCATAGTTGGTGAGCAGGCCAATATTGGAGACCAGACCTTCCTGTTGATTGTAAACACTAATACCTAGTCCGGTACGGTCGTTGATCCTTCCACTGTAACTCAGAAAGTAATTCTGAAAATTGTCCTGGAAGTAAGCCGACTGGCTACGGTGAAAGAAGTTGATATACGACTTGTCTTCCCGTACGGTAGAAAATGTAGGGTTGATCAAAAATCGATTAAATTTTAAGAGGTTTTGAAAAGGTACATTATAGGAAACATAAGGAGTTTCTTCCTGGCTAAAAAGGTGTCCCGAAAATGAAAGACTCAACATAATCAATGCCCAAAACCTAAAATGGACAACACTAACAGAATCCTTGAAAATAGATAGATTATTGCAGAACATGGCACAAGTATTATCTGCACTAAATCAAAGCTCCTTT
>JABDQM010000103.1 GCA_013042315.1 Flavobacteriaceae bacterium
GTTCGAAGGACGGAGGGCACAAATCTATCCATCCCGAACTCGGGTCAGAAAAGGATTTTAAGGACTTTATAAAAAAGGCATCAGAATACGATCTGGAAGTAGCTTTGGACCTGGCTTTTCAGGCTGCTCCTGATCATCCCTATATCTCTTCTAACCCTGAATGGTTTAGAAAACGGCCTGATGGCACCATGCAGTACGCAGAGAATCCACCAAAGAAGTATCAGGACATCGTCAATTTTAATTTTGAGTCGAAAGACTACAAAAACTTATGGCAGGAACTTCTTGATGTCACCTTACATTGGATAGGTTTCGGGATCAGGATTTTTCGGGTAGACAACCCACATACCAAACCATATTATTTCTGGAACTGGCTGATAGAAGAGGTGAAAAAAGAGTATCCCGATGTCCTCTTCCTGGCCGAGGCCTTTTCCAGGCCAAAAGTGATGCAACAACTGGCCAAACAGGGTTTTTCCCAATCGTATACCTATTTTACCTGGAGGGTGCACAAACACGAGCTTATCGAGTATGTTACCGAGCTCACTCAGTCGGAAATGAAGGAATATTATCGCCCCAATTTCTGGCCCAATACGCCCGATATTAACCCATACCATTTGCAAGGAGCCAATGAGAATATGCACCTGATTCGCTATGCCCTGGCTGCCACCTTATGCGGGAACCTGGGAATCTACGGTCCGGTATTCGAATATATGGTCACTGATGCCATGCCGGGGAAGGAGGAATACCTGCATTCTGAGAAATACGAAGTGCGGTTCTGGGACTGGAATATTGAAAACAAGATTACTCATCTGATCACCAGACTCAACTTTATTCGAAAGAACCATCCGTCTTTACAACAAACGAATAATATCAGGTTTTGTAGGATTGATAATGATAATCTGATGGCCTTTTACAAATGGAATGACGAGAAGACAGATGAAACCCTGATTGTGATCAGTCTCGATTCTAACTATGCACAGCAGGGTATGGTTCAACTACCCCTTGGTGAATTGGGAGTTGAAGCCGGAAAACCCATTCAAATACGCGATCTGGTAACAGACAATAGTTATCTTTGGTACAATGAATGGAATTTTGTGGAACTACCACCGAGTCTGCCCTTTCATGTTTTTCAAATTAATAAATAACGATGGCCACTAAGAAGCAGGAATCTTCTCTCCAGGCACCCTACGTTTTTGATGTAGAGTGGGAATCCCTGATGGATGATAAGAAGTTTATATCGGCCTTCCTCTCCGAAATACTTGAAGAATATGTAGTAAAACAACGCTGGTACGGAGGAAAGAGCAGTAAACTAAAATACATTGAATTACAGGAATACTTCAGGATACAGCAGAAGGGAGAAGTATACTACGGTTTGTTGTTGGAAGTCAACTTTGAAGAAGCCTTTTACCAGCATTATTTTTTACCGATCGCCTTTGTTTCCGACGAATCCTTTGCTGAAAAAGACAGAATTCTACCTCTTAGTATTAAAGGACAGGAAGGTTTTATCATAGATGCACTGAACCTAGAAGCCTTCAGAAAGCTGGTTTATGAACGAATCATAACGGCAGAACCCAATGATACTACCCGGGTACAGTACCACCATAGCATCAATTTCAACGGAGAGCCTTACGTATCCTCTAAATTTATGGGGATGGAGCAGAGCAATACCTCAATCGTAATCAACGGGAAATCCGTCATCAAGTTCTTCCGAAGGATTTATGCGGATAAAAATCCCGACTATGAAATGAGTCGATTCCTCTCAGAACGCAAAGAATACAAAAATACGCCTCCATATCAGGGCAGTCTGAGCATTATCGATACAGATAACGTAAGTGTTACCATAGCCCTGATGCAGGAATTGATACCCAATCAGGGTGATGCCTGGGACTATATGCTGAAAGAGCTGCATAAAGTGTTCAGCAATCTGGAGAATAAACATATCAACGTAGATCACCTTCCGGACGTTCCCTTGTTTTCCCGCCTGAAAATCAATGACGTACCACCTGAGATCATTGACTGGGCCGGTCTTAATGTCTTTATGAAGT
>JABDQM010000001.1 GCA_013042315.1 Flavobacteriaceae bacterium
AGCATCATGGCCGAAGCTGATACTCTTAAAAATGCCAGCCCGATATTATTTTGCAGGTTATTTTTCATGATTTAATGGGGATATGTTAACTAAATGTAAAATAATTTTAGTTATAAACCATATTCTCCGAGAGAATTGTATCAATTTGGGAAGCCAGCTCATCAGCATTCATTTGATCAAAAGACATGGGTGGCTTTATTTTAATTACACTGTCATAAGGGCCATCGGTGCCAACCAGAATCATATTTTCACGAAGCTTATTCTTTAAATCCACGGCGAGTTTTGTATTTGGTTTCCCATCTTCTGTGATCATTTCCATTCCGAGGAATAAGCCATGTCCTCTGACATCTCCAATGGTTTTATGCTTTTTTTGCAGGAGTTGAAGTTGTAGCATAAGATAATCACCCGTTTGCTCAGCATGTTGCTGTAAATTTTCTTCCTCGACGACATTGAGGACAGATAGACCTATAGCGCATGAAACAGGATTACCCCCAAAAGAGCTGAAGAATTCCGGTCCTTTTTCAAAAGTAGAAACAACCGCTTCTGTGGTTATAACAGCTCCCATTGGATGACCATTTCCCATAGGTTTGCCTATCACTACTATATCCGGAATGACGTCGTATAATTCGAAGCCCCAGTAAACTTTACCCAGTCTGCCAAACCCCACCTGCACTTCATCACTAATGCAGAGTCCGCCTTGAGCTCTAATCGCGGTATATACTTCATTGAGATACCCCGGGGCTAAAGGAACCTGTCCGCCACACCCAACTATAGGTTCGGCAATAAAAGCTGCAATAGTGCCTGAATTTTCTTTAATCTGCTCTAAAGCTTTCTGTGTGTAATCGATTTCTGAATTACCGGAGTTTTCCGGGCTAATCGAATACACTTTAGGCAAGGGGGTTTCAATAGTATCTTCAGGTTTGCCAATGCCCCCATCGGCCTGATATTTATATGGACTGATTTCTATTCCGGTCTGTGTATGCCCGTGATACCCATGTTCAATTACCATGACATTTTTCTTTGAAGTATGGTTCCTGGCCATCCTGATTGCCAGATCGTTAGCTTCGCTTCCGGAATTCACAAAGAATATTTTGTTCAAAGAAGGTGGGAGTTTTTTGAGTAATGCAGAGCTGTATGCGCGCAAGACATCGTATAGGTAGCGGGTATTGGTATTTAGCCTCGCCATCGCCTTTTGTCCTGCCTGTACAACTTGAGGGTGGCAATGCCCAACAAGCATAATATTATTATAAGCATCTAAAAAGGTGTTTCCATCGGCATCGTACATGTACTGAAATGCTGCTCCATACATATGGATTGGGTTGGTATAACTCAATGAAAGATTAGCAGCAAAGTGTTCCTTCCGCTGAGATAGTATTTCTGAAGCAGGAACCGTTTTCGATATCGGAAAACCACATACTTGCCTGAATTGTTTTCTGGCATGGAGAGGATTAATCCTCAACCACTGTTGTAGTAATTTCCACGCTCCTTTCTCGCTGATGGTGATGTAATCTGATTCGGGTTTATGCTCACTGGCATGAGCTGAATGACACACGCTAATGCATAGTCGAGCCGCTATTAGGTAGTACAAACTGTCGCATTCCAGTTCAGTTAAGGGTAGTTCTTTATGATACCCTTCTAATACCTTTAGGCCGTTTTCCAGGGGCAACTCTTTATGCATCATTGCATAGGTCATCCCTATGGCCACCTCACTTACAAGCCAGGTTTGGCACATGTCGCCGAAGTCAATGATACCTGTTACTTTCTTTCCGTCGGTTAGTACATTCCAGTCGTTGCCGTCATTGTGAATAAGGCTTTTGCGAAGTTTATAAGCCCGGGGACTGATATGTTCATGGAATTGCTGAATAAAATAGGAAACAAGACTTCGCTTCCTCGTATTCGATATATTTTTAAGTAAGGGAATCGATAAATCGAGATGTCTGAGATCCCACGATATTTCTCTCGCAGCAAAGATCTCTTCCTCTAATGGCTGCAGCAAAAGATCTATTTTTCCTAAAAATCTACCCAGGGAGGTTAAAAGAGCAGGGGTGTGCGAAACCTCACCTAAAAAAGAGCCTTCAACAAAAGTTAACAGTCGGAAAATATTCTCCCCTTCTACAACACAGTACTCGCCAGTTGAGGACCTGATTCCCTTTGGGAAATCAAATGCTTTTAATTCACTTAGTTTTCGTAATACCCTCTCTTCTGCATGTATTTCCTTTAATATCCGGGAAGAATTCTGGTAAACTTTGAGAACAAATACTCCTTCTTCTGCCTCTATTTTATAATTGGTACTCACATAGCCTTCTAGGGAGGTCACCGTATTCAAGTGCAGCTTGTAATGACTTTGCAGAATGTTGTTAATCCCCATGTGAGTCTCTTAATATCCCTAAACATAGAATAATTATCAGAGACTCAAAAAGAAACTTATTCCTATCGCAAGTATGGATAGTCAGAAGGATTTGCTTCGTGCATGATTTGATATATTTTTTCAAATATATCTTCGGCATTTGGCTTGGAAAAATAATCCCCATCTGAAGCGTATGCCGGTCTGTGAGATTTAGAACTCAAGGTCTGTGGGGCACTGTCCAGAAACTGATAAGCCCCTTGTTTTTCGATGACTTCCTGCATAAGATATGCCGCACAACCCCCGGGAACATCCTCGTCTACAATCAGTAATCGATTGGTTTTCTGTACACTCTTCAACACATCTTTTTCCAGATCAAAGGGTAAGAGAGACTGGGCGTCGATAACCTCTGCGTCTATGCCTACTTCTTTGAGTTCGTCTGCAACTTCCATCACAATTCTAAGCGTAGAACCATAAGACAAGACAGTGATGTCGGTCCCTTGTTTAACAGTTTCAACACGGCCTATTGGAGTACACAGTTCTCCGAGGTTGGAGGGCTTCGGCTCTTTTAATCTATAGCCGTTGAGACTTTCTACGATCAGGGCAGGTTCGTCACTTTTGAGTAAAGTATTGTAAAATCCTGCAGCCTTAGTCATATTTCGGGGTACAAGCACATACATTCCTCTGAGCAAGTGCACTATGCCTCCCATTTGGGATCCGGAATGCCAGATGCCTTCCAGCCTGTGCCCTCGTGTACGCACTATCAATGGGGCTTTTTGTTTCCCAACAGTTCTGTATAGGAGGGTAGCAAGATCATCACTGAGCGTCTGCAGACAATACATCAAATAGTCCAGATACTGTATCTCAGCAATAGGTCTTAAACCTCTTAAGGCCAGTCCTATTCCCTGTCCAATGATGGTCGTCTCCCTTATGCCGGTATCAGATACTCTGAGGTCTCCGTACTTTTTCTGTAATCCCTCAAGGCCCTGATTAACATCTCCGATGGCTCCGCTGTCTTCGCCGAAGATAAGAACCTCGGGGTATTGCGAAAACAAGGCGTCAAAATTATCTCTGAGTATGATCCGGCCATCTACCATTTCCGGACTTTCTGAATAATGGGCTCTTATTTCGGGTACATTGGTTGCTTTGGAAGGTAATTCGCTGTAAAGATGCGAACTAAAATGAGGTTGATTATTTTCGAGGTAAGTTGAAATCCAATTTTCTAGGGCTGTTTTCTGAGCTGTTATTTCTCCCAGAACATAGCGAAGTGCCTTTCGGGCGTGTGAAGCCAGGTCTTTTTTCAACGGCTCCTCAATGGCGATCAGGTCGTTTTTTACTTTACTGATAAAAACCTTGTTCGGACTGCTTTGTTCCAGAGCAACAAGTAAACTCACCAGCTGTTTTTTGTTTTCT
>JABDQM010000105.1 GCA_013042315.1 Flavobacteriaceae bacterium
TGGGCATGGGAGGTAAACCCTTTAAAATCAGAAAAGAGAATCGTCACAGATTCGAAGCGTTTGGCCGCAACCTTGCCTTTTTCTTTTAATTCTTTTGCGGTTTCTTCCGGAAGAATGTTGAGCAGAAGCTTTTCAGAGCGATTTTTCTCGTCTTCGATTATCTTATTGGTCTTTTTCACATATTTATAGCGACTGTAGGCCCCAATGGCCATCACAAAGACCAGAATCAAAGAGATAATAGTGCCGTAAATCACATATTTCTGCCGTTTGGCCTGTAAAGTAGCGATCTCTTTTTCCTTGTTAAGAAGACCTATCTTATCCTGATTCTGCTGGTTTTCGAAATCGAACTGTAATCCCCTGATCTTATCATCAGTTTCTATATTATAGATAGAATCTTTCTGAGCCAGAAACTTAGTCTGGTATTCATATGCTTTGTTGAAATTTCCATTTGCAGCATGGGTTTCTGACAACCCCTGATAGATGTCCCGGAGGCCCTTATTAGTTTGAAGTTCCACCGCAAGGGATTCTGCCTCTTCGTAAAGATCAACAGCTTTCTTAAAGTTAGTATTTTTATACATCCCCCCCAGGCCGATAAGAGAATTAAGAGTTTCCAGTTGCTGATTTTTCTCTTTGGCCGTCTTATAGGCAAGATTTAAATACTCTATGGCTTTATCCCGATTTCCTCTTGCGTTTTCAATTACCCCCATTTCTTTTAGGATATGTGCGTAATCAGATGTATTCTCGGTTAAGGGTAAGGCCCATTGATAGGCTTCAAGGGCACGATCGTATTGTTCTAACTTATTATAGATCTCACCAACACCCATATAGTAATAGGTAGTGATCTGAGGATTTTGAATAGCAGGGAGGTAGTTTTCAAGACGTTCAAAGTACTCCAGTGCTTTCTCGTAGTCCTTCAGATCGCCGTAGACAGCACCGATATTAGGCAGAACAGAGGTGATTCTAAATGTGTCCTTCGTTTTCTCCGCAAAGTAGAGCGACTGCAAATAATAATCCAGGGCCTTGTCACTTCCGCCCTGACTTAAATATACCCCCCCGAGGTTATTGAGAATATTAGCCATCCCACTGGTATCTCTAACTTTCTCAAAGCTTTCCAGAGATTGAGTCCAGTGGTCCATCACAGCAAGGTAATTCCCCTGGTAATAGTGTCCAAGGCCGATATATTTTTGGGCTAAAGCCCGACCTGCTTCATAATTAATGTCAGCTGCCAGATCATTTGCTTCTCTGGCGTAGGTTATTGCACTTTCAATATCTTCATTTGAAAGGACTGCCAGACTGAGACGGTTTAAAGTATTTACCTCCGCCGTATCCCGTTTTCCCTTTTCCAGGATGTTTATTAAGCTATCTACTTCTGTTTCCTGTGCCTGAATCCCCATTGATAGAAAGAGTAGTACCGCCATCAGTATAACACTGCTGCTAAAGCCATTGTAAAAACTGAAAGTCCTTTTTCCTTCTGTCATTCTTTTATAACACTATATACCTGCACGTCATCCTGCATACTAAAACGGAGAATATACATTCCTTCGTAGTAGCCACTCATGTCTATTTCATGTGTCACCGAGCCTGATCTACCGTCCAGGATTCTCGATGTATGTAAGATACCATATAAATCGAAGACATCCAGAGTAACCCGTTCAGATAAATGCTGATCAATAAACAAAATGCCGTTTACCGGATTGGGATAGATAATAAAGGAATTCGTAAAGAAGTCTTCAGTTGTAAAACCTGCATTACACCGGCTCGAATTTGCATTGGCATTGGAGGTGGTGGAACTCTTATGCGTACTGTCCCTACTGGTGAGCTCCCATTTCAGGGTATTACCATCAAATCGGATCTGGAAGGTATTTTCTCCGGGGAGGAACATAAAGGGGAGTTCCCCACTGTATGCGGCAGGACCTGTAAGCTGATTCTCAGGTCCCTCCAGGATATAAATGGTTTCCTCATTTGGATTGATATAACGGTAATGCGCAATATAGTTGAGTCCGTCAGGATCCCCAAAATTCTCCTCTACACAGTCGAGATACGTCCTGATCTTCCGTAAATGATCCCCTGTTGGATTAACATAAAGTACCCCAATTTTATCGGAGTCTAATACGGGGTCTAATAATGGTAATTTGTAATTTTTTTGAGGCTGCTTGATCCTGATAAAATAGACACCGGTAGCTCCTTCAGTATACTCCACTCCATTAGCATTTTTAAAAGAATACGGAATACCCTCGGGGAATTGTTCTATTGGGAAAACATCCTCTACAGTTTCATCATAGACATACCCATCTATAGTATAGCTAATAAGGGAAGTATCAATCTCCTCTAATTTAGTCCCCTGTTCTATAACTAGATCTCCAATAGTTGCCGTTAGTTCAGCCTTTTTGACAGAAATAATACCACGCCCGTAAGTTATATTGAAATTGTTAGCAATTGGGCTTAAAAAAGCACCAGGGAAGGAATAATGCTCCTCCGGATCCTCAAATGCATCGAGTCCTGTAATTAGATTCAAGGAAAAATATTCTGTTATTGGAGCATCTCCATCACCATCATATACAATGGCAAATACCTTGGAATAATCATCTGCATCATCATCACCACCCGCATTACTATCTGGACTATTCACCAAGGCTTTAAATCCATTTTGAATAGAACCAAAAGAAGCAACGCCATTAAACAAGTCCTCACTATTCACCAGGGCTTTAAAATCATTTACCAAGGCCTTAAATCCGTTATTCAGATAATCCGAATAATCATCAAAATGCGACGTATCCAGGTCTAGTAAATTTCCTTGATTTACTAAGGCTTTAAAACCATTTGCAATGGTTGTTTTTGTTCCAATCCAACTTCTATCTTCCAATAAATTTAACAACGATACTTGTTCGTCATTAACCAATGCTTTAAATCCATTGATTACCGCCAGGTTATTATTAAATTCAGTATCATATGTAGATTTATGCGCTTCAGAAATTGCAGCCTTGAAATGTTCATTATCGGTTATTCCAGTTGTAACATAATCATAAATAAAATCAAGGGTAATTGTCTCACCATAAGTTGTTACAATTGAATTAGGTTCTATTTTGAGATCTTTTTTATTGACGATAAAGGGGCCACCTTTAAAGGTTACTATATAGTCGTCTAGTTCTGTGACCTTTGTTCCACTACAATTTCCCGTATCATCAAAACATGGAAAAATTGTGTAATTGAATACTTTGGGATATGGTAGATCGGCGGGATCTACATTGGTATCAAATACTATATCAGGCAAAGGAGAAAGCCCCAATTCTAAAAGTATTTCATTTAAATTTTTATCATCCGGGAGACCTTCAGTGTAAGGTGCGGGAAGTCCTTCTATGGTAAAGTCAAATTTATCTTCATAGGCTTGACCGTATTCTATTTCTACTTCACTTGCCGTAATTCTCAAGGCTAATCTTCCATCCTCAATGATTGGCAAGGCATTAGAATCACCCCCATTGTTTACAGTGCCGACCAAAGGAGCAGTATTTACAACAACATTCGGGTTTCCAATAAAGGGTGGTACGGTAACCACAAGCTCCGTGTCTGTTCTGGTAGTTTTATCTATTTCTAATTCTATTCTATCTTCCCCATCACCAAAATAGACCGTTAGCGGATCAGGGTTAGCAGGGTCATTAGGGTCCTCTGGCGCTTCCGGAAAATACTTTCCTGTTAAAGTTACCAAAATGGGATCAGCGCTGAGAACAAGTGGTTCCCCATCTTCATTTACCTGGCCTTCGTTTACAGCCAAACTAATTTGAAATGCGGTCTGAGCAGCTATTTGTTTAAAAGTATTTGCAGCGTTGACAACCCCGGCACCCAGTTGGTCTTCAAAACCAACTTTTGTGGCGTTATCCTTAAATAACTGCAAAATATCTACAGAATTTTCAGTTCCATACCAGGAGGGTATGGCAGATTTCGCTAATGCAAAGGCCGCCGCCACATGAACAACAGAGGCAGAGGTGCCAAAGAAATTTTTATAGATATCTCCGTCTATCGGCACACCATCAACCTCATTCTGCCCTATGGTACCTACATTGGTATTTACCCCGTCAAAAGATGAAAGAGCTACTTGTGCAGCTGCGATATCACTTGAAAGTGCCCCTTCTAGTACCCCTCCAAAGGAGGAAAAAGGTTGAGGCTCAGGAGCTGCAGCATCTCGAAAATCAACTGCACCAATAGCCAAAGCTTCCGGTGTTAATGTATGACCACTCATGGTAGGAGCACCATCATAATGTTCCAAAACCTGCATACTATTTGCTACAAAGATGATGTACCTGAAAGGCAAGGCACCCGGATCCCCATTGGCACTGGTTATCATAAAATTGGCTTCCCCATCTGCCGTGGCCCTAAAAGTTATATACTCAATAGGGTCTTTCCCGTCTTCTGCAATCTCAGTATCATTGTCATTATAGTAATTATTACCGACGAGCAAGCGCTCCTGATCGTCTACCACCCAAAAATCCAGATCCTCTTTGGCTCCTAAAATATTATCCTGAGAGGCAAAGTCGTCATCCCATTGCAGCACTATCATATAGGTTTCTCCAGATTTAACCCTGAATCTTTGATAAATATCTTCGGAACCATTTGTACTGCCAAACACATGAGCAACAGCATCAGGATCTGGGACAAAATCAGGGATATCGGCATTGAGATATGCTTGAAAAATAGATTGGTATGCATTATCATAGAAATTACCGGTAGAAGTGAAATAGAAGTTCCCGTCTTTAGTAAAATCCTGAATAGCTTTGCCAATATTACTGATCCCGAACATAGGTTCCCCCGGAAAGGTAATATCATCTATTCCTATTGTAT
>JABDQM010000003.1 GCA_013042315.1 Flavobacteriaceae bacterium
CCAGAAATCAGCAATGACACCCTTGCCTCGCATCCGATCTGGCCAATGGCTTCAGGAATGGTTGAAGACCATCCGAATTTTGCACACAGAGGCACGATGCTCGACGTGGCCCGCCATTTTTTCAGCGTGGAAGATGTAAAAAAATATATCGACCTGCTGGCCTATTACAAGATCAATGTACTCCACCTCCACCTGACCGATGACCAGGGTTGGCGGATAGAAATAAAAGCATGGCCAAAACTCACAGAGGTCGGGGGAAGTACTGAAGTAGGCGGGGAAGAAGGTGGGTTTTTTACTCAAGAAGATTACAAAGAAATTGTAGCCTATGCAGCTGCAAGATACATGACTATTATCCCCGAAGTGGATATGCCCGGGCATACGAACGCAGCATCTGTCTCATATCCTTTTTTGGATGGTACCGGGAAACCTCTAAAACTCTATGAGGGCACACGCGTGGGCTTTAGCACCTTTGATACGCGGAAGGATACTACCTACGCTTTTATAGATGATGTAGTCAGGGAAATATCGGCCATTACCCCCGGACCTTATTTCCATATCGGCGGGGATGAAAGTCATGCTACCAAAAAATCAGATTATATTTATTTTGTCAACAGGGTAGAAAAAATTGTACAGAAGTACGGCAAGAAAATGATCGGATGGGATGAAATCACCCAGGCCGATGTTGACAGCTCTTCAATCGCTCAATTCTGGTCGAGTGAAAAAAATGCCACTACCGCCATAGAAAAAGGGATGAAAGTAATCCTATCTCCTGCCAGTAAAGCTTATCTAGACATGCAATACGACACTTTATCAAAGCACGGCTTGCATTGGGCTGCTTATATCCCGGTAGATACTGCTTATGTCTGGTCTCCTGAATCCTATGTCCGCGGCATACCCAAGGATCAGATCCTCGGAATAGAAGCCCCGCTCTGGTCTGAAACGATCAGCAATATTGAAGAGTTAGAATACCTTGCCTTTCCACGAGTGATCGGTTATTCAGAACTGAGTTGGAGCTTGGAAGAAAATCGCGACTGGGAAGATTTTAAGGTCCGACTTGCCAACCAGGCACCTTATCTGGAACGAATGAAGGTGGCCTATTATCCCTCTCCAAGGATCGACTGGGTGCAAGCTCAGAATAAATCCAGGGAAATCCTCAAGGATTGATCTAAAGATATCAGCCTAACACAGCAGAAAAAAGAGGCAAAGCCCTTTTTAAAAATCTATTTCTTGTCGATCCCGGGCAATCCTTCCGGTTTTACCGTTTGCCAGCTGAATGGTTCTGCTTTTTTTGCCACAGGCCAAACCTCATCCAGGGTGTTCGCATCGTACACCGTTCCATTCCTGATCACATGGGTTAAGCTGTTGGTGTCACGCAAACTCTCCAGCGGATCTCCGGAAAGGATTAAAATATCGGCCAGTTTACCTTCCTCCAGTGATCCCAGATCTTTTTCAAGACCCAAGGCGGTTGCGCCGTGGATGGTGGCTACTTTAAGGGCATCGTGATTCTTCATACCGCCACTGGCCACGGACCACAATTCCCAATGAAATCCAAGGCCCTGTAATTGTCCGTGACTTCCTATTCCGGCAATACCACCTTCCTTTACCAGGTCGTTCATAAAAATAGCGTGTTTTTGGAATACGTGTTCCTCGTCCATAAACCACCCCGGCCTTCTTCTCGATTTGTTGGCGAGTTCTTCATAAGGAGTGAAATACTGAAGTTTTTGATCTCCCCAGACATCTTCCCGTGAATAATAGTAATTCTCAGCCCAAGGCCCACCGTAAGAAACGAGCAACGTAGGCGTTACAGCCATTTTTGAATCTGCCGTAGTCTTCACGACGTCCTTATAAATAGGGTAAATGGGTAGTGAATGTTCATGACCGGGATACCCGTCGAGCAATTGTGTCATGTTGAGTTTAAAGTCGAGCCCTCCTTCAGTGGTTGGCATCAACTCCAGCTCCTTCGCGGCCATAATGACCCATTGGCGCTGTTGCCTGTTTCCTACCAAATACATTTTGATGGTTTTGGTATTGTAATACTCACTGTACTGTTTTAGCACGTCTTTGGCATGGTCGAGGCTGGTGATCTTGTACCTCCAGAAACCTACGCCGGGTCCTGTACTATAGACTCTGGGGCCGTGTAGCATCCCTGCTTCAACCATATCGGAATAGGTCAGCACATCCGTTGTGGCTGTCTGAGGGTCGCGTGTGGTGGTCACCCCGTAGGCCAGGTTGGCAGAATAGATCCATACCTGGTTTTTATGAATGCCCCATTTGGGCCACATATGGGCGTGAGTATCCACAAATCCCGGGATAAGCGTTTTTCCATTGACATCAATGACCGTGGTTCCTTCAGGTATCACCAAATTTCCGGAATTCCCTATGGCTTTTATTCGGTTATTCTCTATCAGAATATCGCCTGATTCAATAACCTCATCCCCTTTCATGCTGATAATCCTGCCCCCTTTTAGCAGGAGGGTTCCATCGGGTATTTGCCTGGAATAACTAACCTTTATTTTAATTTCATCTGCCGTAAATGTCTTTTTGTCCTTGTCCTCTTTTTCTTCTTTATCCGTATCGGTAGAATCCTTGCTCTTGTTCAATTTCGCCATTTCCTTTTTCTTCTTCTCAGCGGCTTCAAGACTATCCTTAAAACGCTTACCTGCTTCCAGATCATAGCGGAAATGACTGGCACCCAAAGACCAGTGTACCTTTTTGCTATCTGAAGACCAGGCCGGAAATTCTCCGCCCATTACCGTGAGTTTCATTGCCGGAAAGGCTGCCTTATCTGCAGAGGCCACGGATATGGTAGGTGTCTTCCCGTATCTGGGAATGGTAACCGTATAGATATCGTTGTTGATTTGTGCCAATGCGGTTTTTCCATCAGGAGAGATCAGGATCTCCGAGGGACGTGAGGCTTTGTCATTGTCTTCCCGATTACTTTCTGAAGATGGCAGGTATTTCTCCTCGGGGAGATCAAAATGATCTTTTCCGAAGACATCTTGTGATCCATAGGTTTCAATCCCTTTCAATTTCAGGTGCTCCTTTTCATCGGTTCCATCCCATCGGATGGAAAGTAAACCTTTTGAGGAATGACTGAGATAAACCCGGTTATCTACCGTAGTAAAATGAGGTAGTCCCCTTCCTTTTGAGGTATCGATAAACTGAATGGCGCCACCCTCGGTGGAAATCCAAACCAGGTCTTCCTGCGCTCCCCTGACCGTAGGTCCGGTTGCATCTTCATAAGCCTGAGCCGTTCCGCGTTGAAAGGCGATTCGATTACTGTTATAAGACC
Source organism: Flavobacteriaceae bacterium (assembly GCA_013042315.1). Classification (GTDB taxonomy): domain Bacteria; phylum Bacteroidota; class Bacteroidia; order Flavobacteriales; family Flavobacteriaceae; genus Muriicola. Next base: position 3,293 of record JABDQM010000003.1, read on the forward strand.
ACTGTGGAGTGCTGTAAATTCCCGGTTCACGGGTAAGCTGAACCGGCCTCGGTCTCCCGTCAACATTAACTTTAAAGAGATGGCCTCCCCCTTGCTTCCACGTTGTAAAAACTATGTACTCTCCATCTGGTGACCAGGCAGGTTGGGCCTCCGTAAAATCGTTATTTGTGAGCCTTCTGGGAGTGCCATCGGGAAGTTCCTGCACGTACAATCTGTTCAGGGCTGTAAATGCCAACTTGCTTCCATCGGGAGAAGGTTTGGCGTCGCGAATCTGTGTTACCAGCGCTTGCTCTGTATCTTCAATGGGATATTGAAACTTCAGCCGAGGACCTAAATCGAGTTTCACATCCGCAGAAAAAGGGATCTCAGTCGCTGAATTGTTTTCAATATCAATAGCAAATATCTTACCTCCGTAAGACGCTAGCAGTTTTTTACTATCCGGGGTAAAAGACATGGCTGGAAGAACACCCAGTGGCGCTATGGATTCCTGTTCATCTCGCTGCACGGGATAGGCCAACCATCTTTCCTCTCCTGTATTGAGGTTGCGTAATACCAGGCCGGTCTGCGCTTCAAATCTGCTGCCAAATACCAACCAATTTCCGTCTGGGGATAATGTTGGGGTAAAGGCTGATCCGTATCGGGAGGAGATCACTTCCATATCGGCATCCTCCATATCGTAGGTCCCTATTTGGTACTGCGGTAATTGCGCGTTGTAATTCCAAGCATTTCGTCTTTGAGAAAAATAAAGCAGTTTGCCATCTGACCCAAAAGCCGGATCAATAACTTTAAGGTTTTTAGGCTCGCTGATCAGGGCGCTTCCTGAGCCGCCTTCTTTATGATAGATCTGCAACTTAATATTTCTCCTCCCTTTGGCACCTACGATATATTCTCCATCGGGCGTCCATTCTGCCGAAAAGAAATTGTGCTTGCTCTCTTTGCTGATTTGCTTTTCTTCCTTGTTCTCAAGGTTTAGAGTCCAGATATTATCAGAACCGCTTTTGTCAGTAATAAAGGCAATTGACTTCCCATCCGGGCTATATCTGGGATGCACATCATAGGCGAGACCTGTAGTTAGTGCTGTTGCCTTTCCCCCACTGATGGGGATGGTATAGATATCTCCCATCAGATCAAAGACGATGGTTTTTCCATCTGGGCTGACATCCAGGGAAATCCAGGTGCCTTCACTTGTACTAAATTGGATTTCGCGTTCCGGCTCCAGTGGTAATTCCTTTGTTGCCTTTTTAAGGGAATCTGCTTTTTGCTCCTGGGCGGAAAGAAGGTCTGTTTGAAAAATGAGTATACTCAGGCAGAGTAACAGAGAGTACTTGAATGAATTCATTAGGAGAAGTTGTTGATTAGGCTCCTAATATAGAGAATATTGGCGGGATGTTTTGGATAAAATTCCAGGGGGAAGAGGAACTACTCTTCTTCGGTATCACTATTTTCAGGATCTGCTTCAAAATCGGTGATCCCGTTCTTGTGAAGTAAGTTGTACCACTGAATAACTTTCTTGATATCACTGGGGTAAACCCGTTCTTCATCGTAATCAGGAACCACCTCAAAGAAATACTCTTCCAGTTTGAGTTTATCCTCTTTATGCCCAATGGCCGTCGTTCCTCCGTTCTCTTTCTCCTGTATTTTTTTAAAAACGGATTTAAGGGGTAATTCTTCTTTCAGCGTAAAAATAGCGATCTCGGAAAGTACGCTTACATTATTGGTCATGCCCACAGTGACCCTTTTGCCATCCAACAACGACTCGGCAACAAAACCGGTCCTTGTCTGGGTGAGTAATTTGTACAGCCCTGGACGGCCTCCGATAGATAAAATTTTGTCCAAACTCATTGATCTCCTTGATTTAGTCGGCAAATATGTGAAATTAAACCGAATTCAGTAAAGCTACCTTCCTTTTTTTAACAGTGGGAAACGCATTCTGTAATCTACCTGTATCTTTCCTTTCGAAATATTGGTGAGTTTTCCTTTTAGTAGCCTTTTTTTAAGGCTGGAAACTTTGTCTGTAAATAAAATTCCCTGGATATGATCATATTCGTGTTGAATAACTCTTGCCAGGATGCCGTCGAATGTTTCGGTGTGCTCTTTAAAATTTTCATCCTGATAACGTAGAGTAATCGTATCCTTTCGGGTCACATCTTCTCTGATATCAGGGATACTCAGGCATCCTTCATTAAACGGCCAGGTCTTCCCGGTCTCTTCTATCATCTCGGCGTTCATAAATACTTGCTTAAAGTCTTTGAGTTGTTTCTGTTCCTTTTCCGAAAGCTCATCATCATCAGCAAAAGGAGAAGTATCTACCATAAAAAGCCTGATGGGCAGACCGATTTGAGGCGCTGCCAATCCAACCCCGTTGGCGTTGTACATGGTTTCCCACATATTCTCGATCAGGGTTTCAAGGCCTTCGTAATCCTTTTCTATTTCAGTCCCAACTTTTCTCAGTACCGGATCGCCATAGGCGACAATAGGTAAAATCATATTTTCAATACTATTTAATACGCTCTTGGGCGCTTTACTTTTTCCTTTCCAGGTAACCCTGTAAAATGAGCGTTGCGCTCACCTCATCGATAGCCCCTTTATCCCTTCTTCCTTTTTTCTTTACTCCCGAGGCTATCATGCTTTCCAGGGCAAGTTTAGAAGTGAATCGTTCATCCTGTCTATGAACAGGAATCTCAGGAAACGCTTTTTGCAATTTCACCAGAAATTTCCTGATCAATGGTTCCGCTTCCGAATGCGAATGGTCCATTTGACGGGGCTCTCCAACAACAAATGCAGAAATGGGTTCTTCTTTTACATAGGATGTTAAGAAAGGTATCAATGTAGAGGTTTGGACGGTGGTTAGGCCTGAAGCGATAAGCTGCAGAGGATCAGTAACCGCAATTCCTGTCCTTATTTTACCATAATCCAAGGCTAAAATTCGACCCAATTCAATTCATTTTTGCAAAAGTAAAGGATAAATTGTTATTCCTGTAAAATTGGGCCTTATAATCCGCCCTTACCCCTTATATTTGCCGAAAATTTTTGGATCCATGGAGGAGTTGAAGAGTACCATAGAAAGAGCCTGGGAACAGCGTGAATTATTGAATGAAATTGAAACACAGACATCCATACGGAAAGTTGTGGATTTGATCGACTCAGGAAAGCTCAGATGTGCCGAACCTACAGAAAAAGGATGGCAAATTAACGAATGGGTAAAAAAAGCTGTGGTATTGTATTTTCCCATCCAGAAGATGGTTACGCAGGAAGTGGGGATCTTTGAATATCACGACAAGATTCCGCTGAAAAAAGGATATAAGGAGAAAGAAATAAGAGTAGTTCCACATGCCGTGGCCAGACACGGTGCCTATATTGCCCCGGGAACTATTCTAATGCCCAGTTACGTCAATATTGGAGCCTATGTGGATTCCGGGACTATGGTTGATACCTGGGCCACTGTGGGTAGTTGTGCTCAAATAGGAAAAAATGTGCATTTAAGTGGCGGCGTAGGCATAGGAGGCGTTTTAGAACCTTTGCAGGCTTCACCTGTAATTATCGAGGACAACGCCTTTGTAGGAAGTCGGTGTATTGTTGTGGAGGGTGTGATGGTAGAACAGGAAGCCGTCTTAGGAGCTAACGTTGTTTTAACAGCATCCACCAAGATTATCGACGTAACCGGATCGACCCCTGTTGAGATGAAAGGTAGGGTTCCGGCTCGTTCAGTTGTTATACCAGGGAGCTACACCAAGAAATTTGCAGCAGGAGATTACCAGGTACCATGTGCCCTGATCATCGGGAAAAGAAAACCGAGTACGGATCTAAAAACATCCCTGAATAATGCCCTGCGAGAGTATAATGTAGCTGTATAACTTGTAGGAATTTTTCCTCTAAAGGCAATTTTATGACGTTTTTATTGTTATAACTTTGCATTTGAAAAGAAGTATCACGGTTACCCCCGGAAGTATGAACAACCACAACCAAAAAATTTCAGCGCTTATAATTACCTATAACGAAATGGGCTACATCGAGGCTTGTTTAGATTCAGTCTCTTTCGCCGATGAGATCGTTGTAGTTGATTCCTACAGTACCGACGGAACCTATGAATACCTCTTACAACACCCGAAAGTAAAGGTAGTGCAGCATCCCTTTTCAAATTTTACTCTGCAAAAAACTTTTGCTCTTTCACAGGCAACGCACAACTGGATTCTCTTTCTCGATGCCGACGAAATTGTTCCGGATGGCCTGAAAAAAGAAATAAAAGAAACGGTTCAACTCGATTCTCCTCATGCTGCTTATTGGTTTTACCGCAAATTTATGTTTGAGAAAAAAGCCCTGAAATTCAGTGGATGGCAGACCGATAAGAATTATAGACTTTTTCAAAAAGACAAGGCGAGATTTTCTGACAAAAAGATCGTGCATGAAACCCTGGAAGTTGATGGAACATCAGGTATACTCAATGAGAAACTGATCCATTACTGCTATAAGAATTACGAGGATTACAAGGGTAAAATGATTAAATACGGGCAATTGAAAGCCAAGGAGGACTTTTACAGGGAAAGAAGCTTTAACTACTTTTACTATTTCCTCAAGCCTGCCTGGAAATTCTTTAATCACTACATCCTACGCCTGGGAATTCTCGATGGAAAGAAAGGCATAACTATTTGTTATCTCAATGCCTTAGGTGTACTTGAGCGCTTTCGTGAACTAAAACGCCTGGAGCGAAAAAATGCCCTCGCTTACTACTTGCTGATGCCGTAGTGCGTCCACACTAATTTCTTACTTCTAGTTTCTTTACGGATGGACCTATTCTTTTCAATGGATTCAGGAGTCTTATATCCCCTTTTGTGATCGAGATGAACACAAACAGCACTGTAACGCAGTTGCTTTGATTTGATTCCAAAGTTAAACAAGCGCTCCCCTAATTCCCGGTCCTGACCTCCGTACTGCATACGTTCGTCAAAGCCGTTGACATTGACAATATCCTTTTTCCAACCCGAAGAATTGTGTCCGTTCCAACTGGCATTGGTTGGCGTAATGGTGTTAAAAAATTTTGAGATAAATCCTCTGGCAGTGAGTTTGTTGTTCTTAAACGTTTTGGGTATCCCCATTTCTTTTAGCCACTGAATATTAAAGCAGTTTTGTTTCTCAATATCTTTTTTGGTGATTGCCTTTGAGATATTCATCGGCAGCATATAGTATCCGCCGGAAATAAAATAGCCTGGTTCCTTATTGATATAATGCACTTCTACAAAATCCTCCCTAGGAATACAATCCCCATCAGTCATGATAATGTAAGGCGAATTACAGGCCTCCACAGCCTTATTGAGAATTCTCGATTTCTGAAAGCCGTCATCTTCCTGCCATACGTGAAGAATAGGATAAGAAACCTTAGTCTTCATCTCTTCGAGCAGATTTTTGGTCTTGGGGCCTGATCCGTCATCAGCAATGACAATTTCAAAATCCCCGAAAGTTTGGAATTCAAAACCCCACAAAACTTTTTCCAGCCAGGCTTCAGAATTGTAAGTGCTGACGATGATTGAAATTTTAGGATCGGTACGCTGCATCGCACAAAAATAGAAAGCTTTGTGGAGATATCATTATATCTGCCTTAAATATCCAAGGGAACAGGTCTCTATGATTTATCTAAAATAGCTCTCACTGACAGTAATTTCATCTGTATATTTTTTCGTCCTTCCCGATTGGTTGCCGTAATTTGCAGGGAAAGAACACTATTGTTTCAATTGAGAAATGAAATTAAAAGAGCTACCTGCATCACTGTATTACACCTTCAAACTGAGGTATCGGTTTTCTCCCGGAAAACAGTCTTCCAAAACTGAAGTCCCGGTAGTGATCTCCCTAACCACCATTGAATCGAGGTTAGGAGTGGTAGACCTGGTGATCCGCAGTTTGCTCGCGCAAAGTGTTTCCCCAAAAAAAATACTGCTCTGGATACCGCAATCGCTTGAACAAATGCTTCCTGATAGACTCACCGAATTATGCGGAGAGACCTTTGAAATCCATACCACCCATCTTCATTGCTCGCATAAAAAGCTCGTCCATACCCTATCGGCCTTTCCGAATAACCCAATAATCAGTTGTGACGATGATCTGATGTACAGACCGCAATGGCTTGCGCTACTATATCAGGAGTCGCAGCGATTTCCTCAATCCATCCTCGCCAATCAAACAAGAACTATAACTACCGATTCGGAAGGTAACTTTCTTCCCTATTCAAAATGGCCCACAAATCAACTTGCTGCAGAAGGATCGGATTATGTACTCCCCATTGGAGCCGAAGGAGTTCTCTACCCCCCGGGAAGCCTCGATTCGAGATATGACAACGAGGAACTCTTTCTTAAATTGGCCCCAAAGGCCGATGATCTCTGGTTTAAAGCCATGTCCCTCCTAAAAGGAACGAAATGTAGGTTGGCGACAAATCGGGAAAAAAAGGCAGTGCCTATCATAGGTTCACAAAAAAGCTCCCTGAAACACATCAACATTAAAAAAGACCTGAACAGTGTTCAATGGAAACAGTTATCAGATTATTTTAAACTGCAGGATAAATTAAAGAACGATTAGTTATGAATGCCTTTACCCAGGAAATCAATTCGTGCCTTGAAGTCCTCGAAAAAGGAGGATTAATTGTATATCCTACCGATACCGTATGGGGAATCGGCTGTGATGCTACCAATAGAGAAGCGGTGGAAAAAGTATATCGGTTAAAACAAAGACCCGACTCCAAAGCGTTGATATGCCTGGTTGGAAATGATGCCATGCTGGAGCGAATAGTAGAACAGGTTCCTGAAACAGCCTGGGATATCATGGATCTGGCGAACAAGCCCACCACTATTGTTTACGATAAACCGAGGGGAGTTGCCCCCAACCTTATCGCCGAAGATAACACCCTCGCCATAAGGGTTGCCTCTGACAAGTTCTGCCGCTATCTCATCAATGCCTTTAAAAAACCCATTGTATCTACCTCAGCGAATATTGCCGGGGAGCCTACCCCATCAAACTTTTCGAAAATAACTCCCCCCATTTTAAAAGGAGTCGACTATGTGGTAAATTTGCAGCGCGATACGCGGGATGCAGTATCTTCTTCGATTATTAAACTGAGTAATGACGGCACCGTAAAAGTGATTAGGGAATAAAATGGCGAAAAAGAATTACAGAGAAGCCCTTTCAGATCAGGTATTTCAAACCATTGCAAAAGCTGCGGAGGAGATGTCTGTTGAGTGCTATGTCATAGGCGGATTTGTAAGAGATCTGCTCTTGCAGCGAGGTATACCCAAAGATATCGATATTGTGGCTGTTGGCAGCGGGATTGCCCTTGCAGAAAAAGTAGCCTCCCTCTCCCCGGGCAAGCCTGAGGTAACCGTTTTTAAGAACTTTGGCACCGCCATGCTTAAGATAGCAGATAAGGAAGTTGAGTTTGTAGGTGCCCGAAAGGAAAGCTACAACCGGGACAGCCGTAAACCCGTTGTGGAAAACGGCACCCTGGAAGATGATCAGAAACGAAGAGATTTTACCATCAATGCTCTGGCCTTATCCCTTAGTAAAGAGAATTACGGCGACTTGCTGGATCCTTTCGATGGGGTTGAGGACCTGGGAAGAAAGTTGATCAAAACGCCTCTGGAGCCCGGAGTTACCTATTCAGATGATCCGCTGCGGATGATGCGGGCAATTCGCTTCGCTTCACAACTCGGTTTTACCATAGAAGCGCGTTCTCTTAAGGCTATTAAGGAAAACAAATCGAGGATAGAGATCATTTCCAAAGAGCGTATCGTTGAGGAACTACACAAAATCTTGATGAGTGAGAAACCCTCGGTGGGTTTTGGCCTTTTGCTTAAAACCGGACTCCTGAAATACATCCTTCCCGAGTTAGTAGCCCTGCAGGGAATAGAGGAAATTGAAGGGCAAAGACACAAAGACAACTTCTGGCATACCCTGGAAGTAGTTGACAATATCTGTGAACACACCGATGACCTCTGGTTGCGATGGGCGGCCCTCCTGCACGATATTGGGAAGGCCCCGACTAAACGGTACGACAAAAAACTGGGCTGGACCTTCCACACTCATGAGTTTGTAGGTGCAAAAATGGTCTACAAAATCTTTAAAAGGCTGAGAATGCCCCTGAACGAAAAGATGAAGTTCGTACAAAAAATGGTCTTAATGAGTTCAAGGCCCATAGTGCTGGCTGAGGATTTTGTGACCGACTCCGCAGTGCGCAGACTCATATTTGACGCAGGGGAATTTGTTGATGACCTTATGACTTTATGCGAAGCCGACATCACTACCAAAAACCCCAAGAAAAAGAGGAAATACAAAAACAACTTCAAGCTAGTACGTCAGAAAATTGAAGAAGTGGAAGCCAGAGATCACGTACGAAACTTCCAGCCTCCCGTAAGCGGAGAAGAGATCATGCAGACTTTTAACCTGCCTCCCTCAAAGGAAATAGGCCTGATCAAGGACGCGATAAAAGAGGCCATACTTGAAGGAGAAATTCCTAATGAATACAAGGCAGCAAAGGCTTTTATGATCACAAAAGCAGCGGAAATGGGAATCACCCCATAGTCAGTAATTATCCCTTATTCTCATTATCTATTTTGTTGAGACCATCAATTGATTTAATCAGCTAAAAGTGTCGTATTTTTGTAGCCCTTTTAAAGAATCCTATGCTAAAATCCTATCGCTCTCTTGCTAAAATTTCCCTGATCCTGGTTTATCTGGTTATTATCGCCGGAGCTGTAGTAAGGATGACCGGAAGCGGAATGGGTTGTCCCGACTGGCCGAAGTGCTTTGGGTATTATATCCCTCCTACTCAGGAATCGGAATTGCTATGGGAACCTGGAAAAGAATTTAAAAAAGGACAGGTCATCATCCGCGATCAAGCCCTCTATGTAGCTGCCGAAAATTTTACCTCAGGAGATCTTTACAGCCCTGAGAATTGGGAATCTTATGAGAAACACGACTATGCCATATTTAACGCCACCCATACCTGGATAGAATACATAAACCGACTTTTAGGGGCACTGGCGGGCTTGGCGACCCTGTTTATGGCTATTGCGTCGCTGCGCTATTGGAGAAAAAACAAAACCATAACATTAGTGAGTTGGGGAGTAGTTGTGGGCATGCTCTTTCAGGCCTGGTTGGGTGCAACTGTGGTCTACTCCTTACTTCTTCCCGTTCGGATTACCCTGCATATGGTCATGGCTCTGGTGATTGTGGCCCTGCTCATTTATCTGCTGCAAAAAACGAAAAGCAGTATCGTAAAGCGCCCGTATGTTCCGAAACTAAATCGGCTTCTGTGGTTGGCTCTTGGCCTGACTATGGTTCAGATCGTTCTCGGTACACAGGTGCGACAATTTATTGACGCACAGATCGATATGCTTGGAGAAGAAGCAAAAAACCTCTGGCTTTTAAAGCCCGAATTGCAATTTTATGTTCATCGTTCTCTATCGCTGGCAGTAATTCTTCTAAATGGCTGGATAGCTTATCTCATTTTTAAAGGACAGCTGGGCTATTCAAAAATATACGGGGTATTGGCCATCATCGGAATTGAGATACTTACCGGAATTGCCATGTATTATTTTGATTTCCCTTTTGGCAGTCAACCCCTGCACCTGGTCTTGGCTGCCCTTTTGTTTGGCCTGCAGTTTTATTTAGTACTGGAGGCGCAAAAAAATGTCACAACCGTCGAAACTTTGTAACTTCGCACCAAGGAAAATTCATCAGTGATGATATATAAAATCAGGATTATACTCGATACCAAAGAAGATATATTCAGGGATATCGAAATGGAAGCTGAAAGCACTCTGGAAGACTTCCACAATGCCATCACTCAGGCTTTTGGCTTTGTGGGCGATGAAATGGCTTCTTTTTATACCTGTGACGAAAACTGGAACCAGGAAGAGGAGATCGCACTCTTTGATATGAGTGAAGGTAATGAATCGGTGCGCCTGATGAATGAGACTTTTCTGGAAGACACCTTAACCCGGCAGCACCCCAAAATGATCTACGTTTACGATTTCCTGAGTATGTGGACCTTTTTTGTAGAATTAGCGGATATTGTGGAGGCAAAAGAAGGCGGTAATTACCCCAATCTGCTCTTCAGTTTTGGAGAACTTCCGGATTCTCCCCCTGAAAAAAACTTTGAAGCGGATCCTAATTTTGATTTTGACGAAACCTTCGATCGCTATGACGATCTTGATTTCGAAGAAAACTGGAACTGATCACCCTCATCCTATTTTAAATTAACATCACCTATTTATTCTTAACTATCTCAACCCAAGTTTTATACTATGATCAACCTTTTTAATGCACAAATAGACGAAGTATCACTGCACCGCATAGGCAACAAAAACAAAAATGAAGGCGTTTTTCTCTCCGAAGAGACGCAGCCCCTCAATGATGAATCGCGGGGATTACTAAAAGAATTTTTTCTCAAACCTTTCAGGGAAAAGGAGGAGAATTACTATCGGTTAAGTCATGAAGCTGATCTGGAGTTCAATGAACTTTATCAGGCCGCACAGGCTATTTTTAAAAATCCCGCCCAACTACAGGAAGTTTCTAAAAAGATCGCCAAGCATTTGTACGATCAATCGGATCACCCCCATATTAAGAATGGAGAAATTTTTGTAGTCCATTTCAGCAATGTGATTCTAGACAATGAAAAGGTGGAAGCGTTAGGGGTCTTCAAAAGTGAGATCAAACAAGAGTTTCTGCAATTTGAAGAGAAATCATCACGCCTCGATCTTCGCCTTGAACAGGGTGTAAATCTCAATAAACTCGACAAGGGATGCCTCATCTTCAACGTACTGGAAGAGGAAGGCTATAAGGTCCTTTCTGTAGACAGTAATCGCTATGACGCCAAATACTGGCTCGAAAATTTTCTCGGAGTAAATGTACTCGCCGATGAGAATTTCTACACAAAAAGTTATTTGAAATTCTGTCAGAATTTTGCGAAGGATGTTGTACTGCCCGCAGAAGACAAACAGCAGGAGGTACTATTTATGAACAGGGCTGTGAATCATTTTGCAAAAAATGAAGCCTTTGAGGAAACGCAATTCCTCAACGAAGTGATGGAAAACCCGGATTTGATCCCGGAATTCAAACACTACAAAGTTGAAAAAGGGCCAAAATACAGCATTGAAGATGTCTCAACTTTTCCCATTGCTAACAAAGCCGTGTCCGAATCGAGAAAAAAAATAAAAAATGTGATCAACCTGGATACTCACGTTCAAATCCGTCTCGATTTTATCAATCCAGAATCGGCTGAACGTTTTGTAGAAAAAGGTTGGGATGAAGAAAAGCAGATGTATTATTACCTGGTCTATTTTAATAAAGAAACCAAGCAATAAGTCTAAGGGCGGCAGAGGAAACGCCGAAATAAAAACTATTTCACTTCGATTTTTTTGTCGATGATCTGCCTCATACTGACATTCTCATAGTTCCTCTTGACAAAATCGAGGGTGAGATTGAGGATCTGCCCCATATTCCTGCATTTTTTAAATTTCAGGTCCTTGGTAAAAGCAAAAATCTCCATCTTCAGGCGTTTCACGTTTTCCGGACTTGATATTTTATCTACTTTGGCTGCATTGATCAGCCTTTTGATTCTCTTGTTGGCACTAATGATCCTCTTGGCAATAATCGATCTTTCTTCCACTTTGTACTGTTCTATGGAATCTTCTAGCAATCTGTCCTGGACCAGACCAACCATTTGCAGGTTTTCTTTGAAGAATTGTGGCCGGTATACGTTTAACTTCCCTTCGTAGCACTGCTGGTCGAAGTCGATCGCGCGAATCCTGAAGACCACATGATCAAAATCGTGAATGGGTACAATCACGTAATTATAAGAACGCATATCCCCCAGCAATTGGATCATACAGCGCTCATTGAATTTTACGAATTCCTTGGCCAACTGTGATTTTTGAGAATCTGTGCAGTTAGGCAACATATTCTTTATAAATATATCTCCGGGGATTCCGGAAATATGTTCTTCAATCAGGGTATCCTTGTATACGAGGTAATTCAGATTGTAAGGCGAAAGCATATGCTCTAGTTCCAGGCCGTAAATTCTCGAGGCATCAGCCTTTTTCACATAAAAGTAGATGAAATTGTCATTGAGGATATTTCGAATCCGGATTCGGAAAGGTTTTGAATTCCCAAACGTACAATAGTCCACCGCATCTACATTGAGATATTGAAATATTCGGTCGGTACCATCGGAATGAAGAATAGAATAGACTCTTTTTAGGCTGAGATCGATCTCTTTTCGCTCAGAATCAGAATAATACACTCGCACCCAAAGGGTGTCGTTCCCCTCGTTGTCATAAACTACCACCGAGCCAGCAAAACGAAGCAGATCCTCGTAAAAAATGGGGATTTCTATCTTTCGGTTGTACTGATCGAGAAAAATATCCAGTTTTTTACTGACCGGATAGGAGGGCTTTTTTTTGGACATCAGCCGTTGTTGGGACATAAGATCTCTTCTTTATGCTGACAATTTGTAACAAATTGTGGGTTTCTTCGTCAAGTTACTATAAACTGCCTAAATAATACACTATTTGGAAACGATTCTTACAGTCTCAAACCTCACAAAAAAATTCGGTTACCTCACTGCAGTGAAAGACCTTTCTTTTTCAATTGAAAAGGGAAATGTATACGGTATACTCGGACCTAACGGCAGTGGTAAATCAACCACCCTCGGCATTGTCCTGAATGTAGTGAATGCCACCAACGGTGCCTTTACCTGGTTCGATGGGCAGGCCACCACTCACCAAGCACTGAAAAAAGTAGGAGCTATCATTGAAAGGCCCAACTTCTACCCCTATATGTCAGCCCTTCAGAATCTTAAATTAGTATGCAAGATCAAAGAGGTATCCTATGACAGGATTGAAGAAACCTTGCAATTAGTAGGCCTGTGGGAAAGGAGAAACAGCAAGTTTAAAACCTACTCCCTCGGGATGAAACAACGACTTGCCATTGCTTCGGCGCTTTTAAATGATCCTGAAATCCTTATCCTGGATGAACCGACTAATGGCCTGGACCCGCAAGGTATTCATCAGATACGCCAGATCATCAAAAAAATTGCTGCTGAGGGCACTACGATTTTACTAGCCTCACATCTGTTGGATGAAGTTGAAAAGGTTTGCACTCATGTCGTCATTCTCAGAAAAGGTGAAAAATTGTATTCAGGACGGGTCGACAACATGCTTGCAAGTCACGGGTATTTAGAACTTAAATCGAAGAATTCAGAAGCCCTGATAAAGTTGTTAAAAGAAGACGAAAGATTCGGAAAGATAGATGAAGAATTTGGTTTGATCACGGTGGTCCTCAATGAGAAAATGGAACCCGGGGAACTCAATGAATTCCTGTTTAATCACGGTATTGTTCTCACCCACCTGGTGATGCGCAAGGAAAGTCTTGAGGAACAGTTCCTGACGCTTACCAAAAACCAAAGCAATTAAAATAAGGAACACCCTATGAAAAGGCTTTTGCAAATAGAATTTATCAAGCTTTGGAACAACCGTACAAGCAAGATTTTAATCATCTCGTACTTTGTACTACTCACCTCCATTGCCCTTGTAGCTGCCATTAAATTTGATATTGGCCCCATACAGTTTCACCTTGCTGAACAGGGTATTTTCAATTTTCCCTATATCTGGCATTTTAACACCTTTATGACGGCCATTTTTAAGTTATTCCTGGCTATCGTCATCGTGTCAATGATGTCTAATGAATACAGTAACAAAACTATAAAGCAAAACCTGATCGACGGTCTTTCCAAGAAAGAATTTGTCCTTTCAAAATTCCTGACCGTCATTTCTTTTGCCTTGATCTCAACGATTTTTGTCTTTGTGGTATCCATGATTTTAGGGTTGGCCTACTCGGATTACGACGAGTTGTCCATCATCTTTTCCGATCTGGAATTCCTCCTCGCCTTTTTTGTAAAACTGACGGGCTTTTTCTCCTTTTGTCTATTTCTTGGAGTACTGGTGAAAAGATCGGCTTTTGCCCTTGGATTCCTTATCCTATGGCAGGTCTTTGAAGGCTTTGTCAGGGGTATGATCCGATGGAAATTGTTCGATTCGGAAACTACAGATGCCATAATGGGGTTCTTCCCCCTCAACGCTATGTTCAACCTGATCAAGGAACCCTTTTCCCGACTGAACGCTGTTCAATCAGTGGCCAATCAGATCGGAGAAAAAGTATCCCTGAATTACCATGTACATTTCTACGAAATACTCATTGTTATTGCCTGGACCTCTATTTTTGTCTATTTGTCCTATGTGTTACTAAAAAAGAGGGATTTATAGTATATTGTGGTGTTTGGGAAAACACTATGAAAAAGATTTGCTCCATCGTCCTTTTAGGTCTGCTGTTTCCGTGCTTTGTATTTGCGCAGGGAGAGACGTCTAACTGGCTCTTTGGGAATGGGGCCGGTATCCGATTTAACAATGACGGCAGTATCTCCAACATCAACAAAAGCAAATTAAATACCATAGAAGGCTGTGCTACAATCTCAGATTCCTTTGGCAAACTTCTATTTTATACCGACGGGATAACGGTCTACAACAGCAACCACGAGATCATGTTAAACGGGGAAGGACTTTACGGAGACCCTTCCAGCACCCAATCGGCCCTTATCGTGCCTAAACCCGAAGACCCGGAACTGTTTTACATATTTACGGTTGATACTTCTGCTTTTGCGGAAGATCCCGACTTTGGCCTGAATTATTCCGTTGTCGATATATCACTAGATAACGGTCTGGGAGCAGTGACCGTAAAAAATACCAACCTCCTACAGGATTGTTCCGAGAAGATCACGGCGGTAGTCAAGGACTGTTTTGAGCAGAGCATCTGGGTGGTTACCCTGGCCTCTCAAAATGGAGTAAATGGGGATCTGAATACGTTTTATGCCTATGAGGTAAATGCCTCAGGGGTAAATTCTTCCCCAGTAAAAACGACTTTCCCAACGCTGCAAATTGGAGATCCTAGAGGGTATTTAAAGTTTTCTCCTGATGCCATTAGCCTGGCAGTTGCTAATTTTACAGATGGAATCTCGTACTACGATTTTGATGCGAATACGGGTTTAATATCCAATCCGGTAGCCGTTGAATTACCCGGCACCAATATCAATGCTTACGGATTAGAATTCTCCCCAAACAGCCAATTCCTCTATATCCACGCCACCAACAATTCAGAAAACAATGGGGACCACTCCTCGTCGCTCTTTCAGATCGATACGCAGTCGGCAGATATCAATGCTTCTATCTTTGAGTTAGACAACCGCCCAATTTACCGCGGCGCTTTGCAACAAGGAGAAAACGGGAAGATTTACAGGACCATAACAAATAGTTATAATGAAGGTACACCCTATCTCGGGGTGATCGATAAGCCCAACGAAGCAGGAGTAGCCGCAGACTACCAACACAATGCCATTGATCTAGGAGGAAAGATTACCATGCAGGGACTACCTCCCTTCATTCAGTCTTTTTTTGGAAACACAGCCTTAGTTCGCAATGATGATGGCACCACAAGTAGTACCCTAAGTCTGTGCAGTGGAGAACCGCTTGAACTGGAAGCCGACAGCATCCCCGGGGCACTTTACGCCTGGGAGAAAGACGGAATACCGCTTACCACAATAGATACCAGAACCTTGAATATCGCCTCCACTTCTGAATCAGATTCGGGAAGATATCGGGTGGTGATCACCCCTGCCGATCCCAATGAATGCCCAACCATTGGTGAATCCCTGATTTATGTCTTACCCATACCTGATCCCTCAATTGAACTAACACAATGTGATATAGGCCCTGATGATCCTTCAGACGGGATCTCTATTATCAACCTCGACGGAATCAATCAAAACTCAGACCTCGATTTCTATTTTTATGAATCAGAGGCCGATCGCGATTCGGACCTGCCTATCTCAGACAGTGCCAACTACCAGAATACCCAGCCATTTAGTCAAGTACTCTACTACAAAGTAGTAAACACCCTTGGTTGTTCCAACCTGGGAGAATTGAACCTCATCGTTACTCCATCACAAGTGATGCCAAGTAATATCAGTCCGGTATATTCCTGCGATGACGATCCTGAAAACGGTAAGTTGGAAAGCTATTTTGACCTGGACTCAGTTGCCGATAGGTATACAGATCCACTGATAACAGTTCAGTTCTATTACGATATTTCAGATGCAGCCCTGCAGCAAAATCCTATTCTCGATCCCGAACTCATCACAGAATCAATAACTCTCTACGCGCGCCTGTCAGAAGGAAATCAATGTATGGGTATTGAGACGGTTGATCTGATCGTAAATCCGTCTCCGATACCAACTATGGCGGAAACATACGTTCTTTGCACCGACCTCGGCAGTGCCTATATAGAAGGTCCTGAAGGGTTTGATTCCTATCGATGGTACAAAAAAACAGGATCGGGAAATGTAGAAATTGGGGATGAAAAAGATATTAGCCTCAACGATCTTGGTTTTTATGAACTTGAGACAAGTTATGTCTACAACATCAATGGGGATGATGTGGAGTGTGGCAATAAGACAAGCTTTCAACTGATTCCCTCATCCAGGGCGGTAATCAATGAAATCGAGATCAATGACTTTTCGAGTAACAATATATTGGAGATCTCGGTGCAGGGAGAAGGAAATTACGAGTACTCCCTTGATGGAACAACTTTTCAGGCGAGTCCCGTTTTTTCAAATCTTTCACCAGGATTTTACACCTCCTATGTGCGGGATAAGGAAGGTTGTGGCATCACTCAAAAAGATGTGGCGGTAATGGGGTATCCAAAATTCTTTACCCCCAATGGTGATGGTGTCAATGATTTCTGGCAACTCGACGGACTAAGCGAGCTTTTCCAGGCCAATGCCTTTGTGGGTATTTACGACCGATATGGTTCGTTCGTGACACAGATTGGTGTAACGGATCGCGGCTGGAATGGCACCGTTAACTCGAGAACTATGCCAGCGGATGATTATTGGTTTAAAGTACAGCTGGTAGACGGTCGTGAAGTCCAGGGTCATTTTACCCTAAAACGTTAAGTAAACTAATGGGAAGTTTTTCCGACATAAAAAATAAAATAAAACTCCGTGTACGTCATACGGGACTCTTTCTTGCTGCACTGTTCCTGGGAGCTTCGGCAATGGCTCAGGTTTGTCCTAACCCGGTGCTTACCAGTCCGCTGGATGGGGCGACAAACGTAGCTGTAGATGCTAATATTTCCTGGAATTTGGTACCCAATGTTCCCGGATATATCATTTCCCTGGGGACAACCCCAGGCGGCACCGACATTCTTGACGAGCGATTTGTGGGAAGTGCAACCACTTATAACCCTCCGTTAGGTCTGCCCGAGAATACCCTGATCTACGTAACGATCACCCTTTTTGATTTTCAGAATGGCAACCTGGAGATTCCCTGTGCAAGCGAATCCTTTACAACTGCCCCAATCACACAAATCCCAGTCTGTGCGCAGCTGAGCATACCTTCAGACGGACAAACTGACGTTAATCCCGCGACCAATCTCAGTTGGAATTATGTGCCTGGTGCGATAGGTTACCGTCTCACGCTTGGAAGCAGTCCCGGAGGCAATGATCTCCTGCCCACCACCGACCTTGGAAATACGCTAACATATAATCCGGCGGTAGAATTTCCCCCGAATTCGACGGTGTACGTAAACATTATCGCATACAATTTAATCGGAGATGCTATTTCCTGCCCTGAGTTTAGTTTTGCCACCAGTGCGGTAGCTGCATTGCCCGGCTGTACCGCCTTGATTTCCCCTTCAGACGGGGCCAACAATGTTCCTGTTACACCTATTTTGGAATGGACCCCTGTACCGGGAGCCACGGGATACCGTATAACTGTAGGGAATTCCCCGTTTACAGCCGAGGTGCTCGACAATGTGGCTTTCCCACCTGTGACACAAACTGGAATCCTTGAGCTGGAGGCGAATCGCACCTTTTTTATCACGATTGTGCCCTTTAACAGTGCCGGGGATGCCATAGGTTGCCAACAGGAGTCATTTACCACCATTCAGGGTTGTGGCCCCTTTTTCGACACTATGACAGGCGAGCTGATCACCTTAAATCCTGAGATCAACTTCCCCGAAACCATCTCTACCTGTGAAAATGAATTCCCTATAGTGTATACCAGTTCTGATCCCGCTGACGGTTATCGCTGGTACAGCATCAATTCCAGCGGTATTGAAACCCTTATTTCAAATACAGCCGATGTGACCCTCATGGGTCCTGGAGAATATCGCTACGAAGCCTATAACCTAATACCACAAAGTGGAAATTTGGATTGTCCCAGTTCCCAGATATTTAATGTAGTGAGTTCCGAAGCACCTGTAATCTCATCCATAAACGTGACGGAGCAAGCAACTGGAATTAGGATTATTGTCAATACGACCGGCGGCGGGGATTACGAATATGCCATAGACGACATTAACGGGCCGTATCAGGGGAGTAATATGTTTGCCAACATCCCTTATGGCACCCACACGCTTTACGTCAGGGATATAAATGGTTGTGGTATCGCAGAAGAACAGATCGTTCAGGATCTGACTCTGGAAGGGTTTCCTAAATTCTTTTCTCCGAACGGCGATGGAGTTAATGATTATTGGCAATATATTCCTCCGGAATTTGCGGGGGATATTACTTTGGTCAGCATTGAAATCTACAATCGCTATGGGCAATTACTATTGCAGATCGATCCCAATTCCAGAGGCTGGGATGGGACGATAAATGGTTCATCGCTCCCTGCTGCCGACTACTGGTTCAGGGCGAAGTCGAGTACCAACAGCGAAACGATTGGGCATTTTTCCCTCACCCGCTAAGGGTATCAAAATCTAATACTGCAGGGATAGAAAACCCCCTGACTTTCGTAATTTTACAGCATGAAGTTTAATGTAGTTTCCGATTTTAAACCTACCGGGGATCAACCTGAAGCTATTAAGCAGTTGGTTTCTGGAATCCATGAAGGAGA
>JABDQM010000004.1 GCA_013042315.1 Flavobacteriaceae bacterium
GAGAGGCATTTATATTTTTCAAGGTGCGTGAGAAAAAAGGTCCTGCAATTATAATGGCGGGTATGGCTACAATGATGCCATAAATCAGGGTCTTTCCCATATCTGCATCAAACATCACCGTAATGGCTGTAGGAGCAGGATGAGGTGGAAGATATCCATGGGTCACTGAAAGTGAAGCTAGCATGGGTAATCCAACATAGAGTAGTGGGAGGCCGGTTCTGGCAGCTACTGTAAAAACCAAAGGTACCAGAATAACAAAACCTACCGAATAAAATAGAGGGATACCAACGATGAAACCGGTAAGTACTAAAGCCCACTGTATATTAGTTCTTCCAAATTTCTCGATCAACTTGGAAGTGATACGCTGGGCGGCTCCGCTATCGGCTACTAATTTGCCTAACATAGCTCCAAAACCAAGGATCATCACCAGAAATCCCAAAGTATTCCCAATGCCCTGTTCTATGGAGTTGATAACTGTTTCCAGGTCCATTCCTTCGGCAATGCCAACAAAAAGTGATACCAGGATAAAGGTGATAAACGGATTTAACTTCCACCGGGCAATAAGGAGGAATAAAATTAAAATACCGATAATGACAATCAATAAAGGCATAAATGTATTAGGGGTTACCGGCTACGTTAATGTGTTAAATATACCATTTTGAATAGAACTAGAAGCGATCATTTATTTATCTTGTAGAACAATCTGACTCAGATGGATAAAAGATCTTTTTTACAGAAAATGGGACAGGCCGCCCTGATTACTCCCTTTCTTCCCCTTTCTCTTAATGCCTCAAAATCGCAAAATCTCGGCACTTACGCCCTCGAAGACGACGATGAATTTTGGCAACGCATCAGGGTCGACTACGCCTTAAAGCCCGATTATATCAACCTGGAAAACGGCTACTACAACATTGCTCCTATTCCCACCATTCAGAAATTCCACAAGCATATTGAACAGGTAAACTACGAAGGCTCACATTATATGCGGACAGTGCAGTGGGACAACAAAAGGCGGATCGCCAATCGCCTTGCAAACTTGGTAGGTTGTGAAGAAGGCGAATTAGTTATCACCAGGAATACTACCGAATCTCTTGATCTGATCATAGGAGGATATCCTTGGGAAAAAGGAGATGAGGCTGTTTTTGCTGTTCAGGATTACGGTGCAATGCGAGAGCATTTTAAACTCATTTCCAAAAGATACGGTGTGATAACCAAAACTATTTCGCTACCCAACCACCCCAGTTCGGATGAGGAAATAGTGTCCTTATATGAATCTCAGATCGGGCCGAAAACAAAATTAATTATGATCTGCCATATGGTAAATATTACAGGGCAGATCCTTCCTGTGAGAAAGATCTGTGACATGGCCCACAGCCATGGGGTGGAAGTGATGGTAGACGGAGCCCATTGCGTAGGACACATCGATGTCAATATCAAAGAACTCCGTTGCGATTACTACGGTTCCAGTCTGCACAAATGGCTAAGTACACCGTTGGGGGCGGGGATATTATTTGTTGCCAAAAAGAATATATCCAAGATATGGCCACTCTTGGCAGAGCACCACAGAGAACCTGATGATATAAGTCGACTAAACCATATCGGAACTCATCCTGTCCATACCGACCTCACCATAAATGATGCTTTGGATTATCTTGATCTCATTGGGTTGGAACGAAAAGAAAATCGATTGAGATACCTTCAACGCTATTGGACCGATACTTTAAGGGAAAACGAAAACATTGTAATTAATACTCCTGTTGAAAGACATAGGAGTTGTGGAATAGCCAATGTCGGTATCCGCAATATGAAGCCGTCAGAACTCGCCCAAACACTTCTGGATGAATTTAAAATATTTACCGTGGCAATTGATCAAAACAATGTTCAGGGCTGCCGTATTACACCCAATGTATACACTACTACTGATGAGTTGGATGAGTTTGTTAAAGCAATGAATATTCTGGCCCGACGAAGCTGAATCGTTTTTAAGCGTAATAGTTCGCTTAGATCAATGGTTATGCTCATTCAAACCTGACATAAATCATAGTTAGTCGCTCGCTTTGTCCCTAGTTTTGAACACTTTAAAATGTGATTATAAACATCTCTTCTTATTTGAAAGAAGCTATTTGAAAATTTAAATATATACTTATGACCGAGATTCTAAAAAAAGAATCGCTCCTAAAAAGCGTGGTTCTTTTACGTATCCTTATTGGGTGGCACTTTCTGTACGAAGGGGTCATAAAACTCTTTAATCCAGACTGGACTTCCTTCGGCTACCTCGCTACTGCCCAGGGGCCATTTAAATCCGTATTCATTGCACTTACCAATGAAGCAACGATGGGCTTGGTAGACACACTCAATACCTTGGTTCTCATCTTTGTGGGAGTTACACTTATACTCGGCATTTTTGAGAAATGGGGCGCAATTGCGGGCATGGGACTACTCGCCATGTATTATTTTGCTCATCCTCCCTTCCCATGGCTCGAACAACAAAACGTGGAAGGCAGCTATTGGTTTGTCAATAAGAATTTAATCGAAATAGCAGCGCTTTGGATCTTAGTCCAAATCCCTACGGGATACTACTTTGGATTAAATTTCCTACTTAAAAAAGAACCAAAAACCTTAAAAACCCCTCAAGCATGAAATGGACAAGACGCGATATACTAAAAGGACTCGGGGGATTACCAATCCTCGGAACCGTATGGTGGGCAGGAACAGCAAACGCCTTGATAAAAAGTAAGGATCGTTCTGAAATCCTTGAACAGCTGAAAATTGAGCCTTCATTGCCTTCAGCACTACCCGAAATAGGAGGTGAGCCAATGCGCATTGGAATTATCGGATTTGGTATACGGGGAGAACAGCTATGCAGGGCTTTGGGCTTTGCTACTAAAGAATGGATTGAACAGATGAAAGAGGAAGAGCGACTCAGCGGGAATACACAGCTGAGGGAATTTCTCGATCAAGAAAAATTAAACCTTAAAATCACAGGGGTTTGTGACATCTTTGACGTGCGTGCAGAAAATGTGATAGCTTCATTTTCTACTCCAGAAAACAAAGTAAAACGCTTTAGCACTCATCAAGAAATGATCAGGAGTGGAGAGGTTGATGCTGTTATCATTGCCACCCCGGATCACTGGCACGCTCCCATGGCTATTGATGCCCTTGAGAATGGCGTACACGTTTACGTTGAAAAGCCAATGACACATACTATAGAAGAGACCTACAGTCTCAGGGAAGCAGCGAAAAACTCAAAAGCCCATTTGATGGTAGGTCACCAGCACAGACAAACCTTAAGTTTTAAAACGGCCAGTGATATCGTAGATAAAAAGGTCCTCGGACATGTTTCAGTGGTACAAACCTTTACTAACAGAAACGACGATAATGGGGCCTGGAATTACGACATTCACGATAAGGCCAATGAACAAACGATTGATTGGGATCTGTTTTTGGGAACTGCCCCTAAAATACCATTCAATAAAAATCACTTTTTCAGGTGGCGTAAATGGTGGGCTTATGGTTCCGGTTTGTCAGGAGATTTACTTACCCATGACTACGATCGACTGAATTGTGTCTTGAACATGGGAATTCCTAAATACATTACGGCCTCAGGTGGTATTTACACACACAACGACGGGCGTAATGTTCCTGACGTCCTTCAGGTTAATATGGATTTTCCTGATTTTAGTACAGGGAGCAGCCAGGTAAAGGGGAAGGAAAAAGGTATGACCTTTACTTATAATGCTACCTTAGGAAACGGCTACAATAGGCCTACTATTCTTATGGGGCACGACGCTTCGATGGAACTGGGGAACAACCTTACCATCTGGCCAGATGGCGGATCCACAAAATATGCCGAAATGATCGAAGAGGGTAAAATGAAACCCAACGTTCCCATCTATCACTACAATCCGGGAGCAAATGTTCCTGATGCAGTTTCTTCGGCAACTTCTCAGTATTTCGCGGATAAAGGCCTGATGTGGACCTATATTGATGGAGTACGCGTGAATTCTACGTATCTGCACCTACGAGAATGGCTTAGTGTTATTCGCAATGGAGGCACTTTGAGTTGCGGGATAAAAGAGGGATTTGATGAGGCCATTACCGCCCACATGACAGGTTTGGCTTATAAATTGGGCAGGAGAATTGAATGGGACCACAAAGAAGAACGAATAGTACCCATAGAAGGAATTAACTACGACGAGATACTGCTTTCTGGCGCTTGAGCATAGTCGATTTTTCTTCAGAATTCATAGAAAAGCCTGTTGACAAGCAGGCTTTTTTTATTGATTGTACTGGTATTCAGAAGGATAAGAAGTAAAACTGACAAATGTCATAGTAATAGTTTTGTATGGATACTAATTTAAGGGTATTAAAACTAGTGTCATGCAAATCAAGAAAAACCCAAAAGCCGATTTAAATAGAAATAGTAGCCTGTACTTTGTTATAGGATTAACTATAGTATTATTCCTAACGTGGCGTGCTCTAGAGTACAAAACGTATCCAAATGATGAAGTAGTCCTGGATTTGGTCCAGGCTGTTGATGATCTAAAAGAAGATGTTCCCATAACCGAGATGATCAAAACAACTCCGCCACCTCCACCTCCTGCTGCGCCTGAAGTAATCGAAGTTGTTGAAGATACTGAGGAGGTAGAAGAAACGATCATCGAAAGTACCGAAACAAGTCAGGATGCCGTAGTTGATGAAGTGATTGAAGTAGACGATGTTGAGGTTGGGGAAGAAGAGGAAGAAATCACCGTACCCTTTGCGATTATTGAGAATGTCCCGATATTCCCGGGATGTGAATCAGCTAAAACCAATGAAGAAAAGAAGTTGTGCTTCCAGGAGAAGATTCAGGAACATATCGTGAAAGAATTTACCTATCCTCCGGCAGCTCTTGAATTGGGAATACAAGGGCGAGTATTTATACAATTTGTGATAGATTCTAAAGGCATGATAGGAAGTATTAGAATGAGGGGGCCTGATAAAAATCTGGAAAAAGAAGCTCACCGCATTGTAGCATCACTGCCGCGAATGACACCGGGAAATCAAAGAGGTAAAGCAGTTTCCGTACCGTACAGTATCCCAATTAATTTTATTATTCAGTAGAAATAAGAAATATATTGGATTCATCTCTATAATAAAGGTTTAGGTGGGGCTAGATCTGGAGATGAATCTTTTTTTTGTGGTAATTCTGTAGTTTTTTTGGTCCTTCTAAGACAACTTTCACGATCTGAAGAGTGCCGTCTTCTTTAGTGGCAATGTGCCATTTGATAAGTTCAATTTTCCCCTCTTTAATTTCAATTCCCGTAATACTTCTGGGGTGTACACAACTGCCGTCGTTAAAAAATGGAATACCCCCCGGTCTGGCAAATCGGGGCCTGTGGGTGTGACCGGCTATGGTAATTAGAGAATTATTTTGCACGATCCACTTTTTGATACGACGTTCAACTTTAATGAGTTCTTTGTAATTTTTGGCCGGACTTGTAGGGTCTGCGATCCCCCAGACTTGCAGGGGTCTCCACAATACGCGCACCAGGAATCGACCCCAGCGCCAGAAAGTGTAATTCCACCAGTCGGCCTGATGCCCGTGAATTAAAAAAATCTCCTGCCCGCTGTTTCTGTGTTTGAGAATCAAGGCCTCATGAAAGTTTAGATCCGGGAAAAGCGGCTTATCGATCTCATCAACAGGATCAAAATAGGTGCTCAGCTGTTTTTTTACATAGCCCTCATCTTTATATACCATATCGTGGTTGCCCCATATCATATGAAGCCGGTTGCCCATATAGAATTTACGCAGTAAAAGATACACGTTCTTATGGGCGTCAAAGAGCTCTTCAAAACTTGTATTTTCCCATAATTCATCGCCATCTCCCAGCTCAAAATATTGGTAACCTTCCTGGTAATAGTGACTCAAGGCATGGAAATAAATATTTCTATTGTTGGCAAAATCATCGGCAAAGCTGTTGTCTCCACGATGACAATCACTGAAGAAAACGAACTTGGAGGAATCATCAAATAGCACAGTATGTGCATTTTTGTAAGCTCGACTTAGCCTTTTTGAGGACGACATATAAATAATTTCTATAAATATCCTAAAAACTGCCGAACATCGGGTAAATTTTAAAAACTCATACCTAATCGATTAGTTTTGTAATTTTACACCCTAACAGGAGACTAAGCCCGTATGACTACTGATGTTGTAAATGAATGGCCTTTAAAGCATTTAATCAGTTTTGAAAAGCTGCTGAAGCGCTATGAAGAGATGGCTGAAGGAGATGATGCTTTTTTGGCAGAAAAAGCGAAGCGAATTCTGGAAGCTCAGGCTCCTTATCCTATCCTTAAAGAAGGGTTTACAGACGTCGCTCTGCTGAAAGAACACAAGGAGGTTATTTCCATTATTCTGGAAGACGCCTTTTCGGAAGTCTTAACTGAAAACGAAATAAAAGCGGCTTCCCTTCCTTACCGAGATGTTATCTTCAATGCCACCAAGCGATTCAAGAAAATCTTAAAAGATGCAGGGAAAGAATTTGTTCCAGTTCTAACCAAGGAGGACGTAAGTCTGGATTATATAATGAATTGTGTAGTAATCCTGAAATTCTACTACGGCTACAATTTGGACTTTCACAGGCCCTATTTCTATAAAATTCCGAATAAGGACGGTGTTTTCCATTATTATCGTGTGTTGTATAATGCTGATTTTATAGACCTCTATCCAACAGAACTCGCTAAAGATTTGAGTCAGGACGATATAGATGAGTTGCTGGAAAATCCCAATGATCTGAAATTGTGGAAAGAAAAGATTCCGCCTAATAGTTTTATTTCTAAGGGATTTGTGATTGCCAATATGTTTGATGCAACAGCGGAACAGGCAATATCTGAGATCAAATCAGAATTAATAGCCGCCAATAAAAGGGGAAGTGACAACTTTATGTCGGACCTGCAGGAAACCTTTAAATCCTTTTTCAGGTTAAAAGACCTGCAAGTAGGGTTTTCAGCCTACAATCGCGAAGACGATCAATTTGAAAGAGTATTTGGACAAGGGATGCATAGTTTCCTGCTCAATGAAAGTGATTTTGAGACTTGTGACAAAGCCCTCTGTCAATACTCTTATGAAAAATTGCTAAAGCAAAACACCTATTTTATTATCTCAGATGTTCAGAAGTATTTTGAACGCTCCGAAGGGGTGCAACCCTATAAAAATTTAATGAAACAGGGCATTCGAAGTGTTATTTTTGCCCCCATTGCTCTAAACGGACAACTACTCGGTGTTCTAGAAATTGTTTCAAACGTCAAAAATCAGTTTAATGGGGTAAATGCCCGGAAATTAAACGATGTGATGCCCTATATTGTCTCTGCGGTGGTGAGGTCAAAAAACGAACAGGAGAACCTCATCGATGCGGTAATCCAAAAAGAATGTACTACCATACATTCTGCGGTCTACTGGAAGTTCAGGAAGGAAGCTAAACGCTTTATCAATGAAAATCTGAAAGGGAATGATCCTTCATTTCAAGAAATTGTCTTTAATGACGTGTATCCCCTCTATGGGCAAACCGATATTCAGTCATCTTCTAATGCGCGAAATGAGAGTATTCAGCGCGATCTGATGATACAGTTATCTGAAATTAGTACCATCCTTGAGGCGGCATTTAAGGAAGAAAGCCTACCGGTTTACGAAGAACTCATTTTTAGGGTCAAGAGGCACATTGAAGAAGTCAATGAAGTCCTACAAACCAATAGTGAACAGTCTATTTATAATTTTGTAAAGACAGAGATAGAGCCCGTCTTCCGGTATTTAAAAGAGAACAGAAAAGACCTCCGTGAGCTTATCTCCACCTATGAGTCTAGAATAGACGAATCTACGGATACGTATTACGATCACAGAAAGAATTACGATACCACCGTGATGGAGACCAACCGGCAGTTGGTCGCTATCCTGGACGAGGCACAAAAAAATGCACAAGAAATGTTTCCGCATTATTTTGAGCGCTATAAAACCGATGGCGTAGAACACAATTTATACATCGGCGGGGACATTTCTGAAGAACGCAAATTTGATTTCCTATATCTCAATAACCTTCGATTGTGGCAGTTACAGGTGATGTGTGAAATGGAAAACAGCTATTATAACCTAAAGCCTTTTCTGCCTGTTCAACTCGACGTTGCCTCTCTGATCCTTGTCTACCACAGTTCCTTATCGATCCGATTCAGGATGGATGAAAAGCATTTTGATGTTGACGGAACGTACAATGCACGATATGAAGTCATCAAAAAAAGAATAGATAAGTCATACATCAAAGGCACTGAACAGCGTCTTACTGAAAAGGGTAAAATTGTAATTGTATATTCTCAAAAGTCGGACGAACTCGAGTATCTCAGGTACATTTCGTTCTTAAAATCAAAGGGTTATTTTACCAACAACATTGAAATAGTAGAACTGGAAGGCCTGCAGGGGGTAACCGGACTCAAAGCAATACGCGCTGAGATTCTTTACAACAAACAGGAAGAGCCTCAGAAAACGTATACTTACGAAGACCTGATGGACGCTTTAAAAGAATAGAGCCGTTGTAGCCTCAGGTAGTTTTAAAACCCTATCCGGGCCGTAATATTTCAGGGCTACGAAAAACGCAATTACAGATAGTATCATCCCGATCATAAATATGGTGTAGGTCCATCGTAGCAATCTGTATTTTCGATCCAACACCACGCCCAGGAAGTACAAGTCTTTGGTCAATGAGGAATAAACGTATTTCTTGTCTTGAATTAATTCCTGAATCGCCCATTCGTACTCAGCTAGGTTCATTTTGTGAAAGTTGCCAAAAAACAATAGATTGACATTCTTGTTCTTTACATCTTCTTTGGTAAATTCTCCCCGGGTTACATTTGGCCTGGTCGCAAGTATGGACAAAACCATGGAAGCAATAGCAAAAACCAAGAAAATTCCTGTGGGATAAATCAGGTAATCATTTGAAGGATTATCTAGTTTAGGAATGAGATTTGATAGTACCAGCGATATGATTATCGCATTCACCGACAATAAAATATTGGCTTTGGTATCGGCAATATCACTTAATTTAAGGTGATTCCTCATCGTTACCCGAAACATGGTCTGAATACCTCTTTCGGGGCTCTCACTTTTGAACTGCGCCTTTAATTGTTCTTTTTTTGCGAGGGTTTTACGCGCTTTTTTCTCTTTAACCAGTCGTTTTATATTCTTGTCTTTGCCATTCTGCCAATTCTCCCTGGCATATTCGGTATAGAAGCGATGATCGGTCCTGAACAATTTAATATTTTCTTCCCTCCATTCTGCGGGGGAATACTCTGCAATTCCCAACAAGCGCAACTCTTCCCGTAACAACTCAGAGGTAGACATATAACTTTTCTGCCTGAAATGCGAGGTATCTGCATCCTTGATGATCTCTTCCGGAAGGGACGTGGGTTCATGGTCTAGTTTGGTAGCCATGATGTACTGACACACCTTATCAATTGATGAGTTATTATAATTGTGTGTTTCCAAAAACGCCTGTGCAATGGTACAACTCTCAGCCTCGTGATCTTCGAATCCTTTAGTAAAACCGGTATCGTGAAACCAGGCAGCCAACAAAAGATGTTCTTTCTCCTCATTTTTCACCTCTAATGCTTCTATCAATTCCTGCGCTCCAGACACCACACGCTGCGTATGCCTCAGATTATGGTATAAATATTTTGAATCTAAGCTGTTGGACAAGAGGTCCGTGACATAAACCTCGCTTTTCTCTACTATCTCAGACATATGTTTTATATTGACGAATCCAAAGTACAAAATTTTAACTTCTATTCTTATGCGTATTTGCAAGCAATTGATTTTGTGGTTTATGCTCTTTTTAATTATGAGTTGTGCTACATATAAAACCAAGTATGCAAGCCCACCTGACCTCACGGATACCACAAGTACCAAGGAAGGAAGGCATACTTTTTATTTGATAGGAGATGCGGGTCTTTCGCCAATTGGCGATATGAATCCAATCTTAAAAAAGTTCAAAAATCGGTTGAGCAAGGCTGGTAAAAAGAGTACCGCAATTTTTCTCGGAGACAATATTTATCCTGCTGGCTTACCAGATAAAAAGGATTCTACGGCAGCCTATTTAATTGCAAAAAATCACCTGGATGCACAACTTGCCACTCTGGAAGACTTTAAGGGGAAACCCATATTCATTCCCGGGAATCACGATTGGTACAACGAAGGATTGATTGGTCTAAAACGACAGGAGAATTACATAGAAAAGAAAATCGATAAAAAGGATGTTTTTCTGCCCGAAGGAGGATGTCCAATTGATGAAGAGGAAATTTCTGATGATATTTTACTGGTTACCATAGATACTGAATGGTACTTAACAAATTGGGACCGTCATCCTACCATCAATGACGGATGTGATATCAAAAGCCGGGAAGCCTTTTTTGAAGAATTAGAAAGTATTATCAAAAAAAATCGAACCCGAACAACACTTATCGCAACCCACCACCCTATGTTCACCTATGGTTCGCATAACGGCTTGTACGCTTTTAAGAAGCATATATTTCCAGTAAATGAAACCCTGCCGTTACCGGTCATTGGCTCGGTCATCAACATTTTGAGAAGAACCACAGGAGCCTCCATTGAAGATCTTCAAAACAGTAGATATACCGAGCTCAGGAAAAGGTTGATCACAATGGCACAATTTTCGGATCGGGTAATTCTCACCTCAGGGCATGAGCATACTCTACAGTATATCCTTGAGGAGAATACCCCTCAGATCGTAAGCGGATCCGGAGCGAAGAAGGGATATACCAGATTGCTAAATGGCAGTAAGTTTTCTACAGGGCATATGGGATATGCTGTTCTTGAAGTATACAAAGACGGATCTTCAAAGGTGAGTTTTTATGGCTTAGATGATGAAGATCAAGAAAACCTTCTCTTTGTTACAGATGTTTTGCCCCCTTTTAGGAATATCAACGAAGAAAAGTATCCGGAATCTTTTCCAGATACTGTCAAAGCTTCTGTGTATACTCAGGAAGAAATTGATAAAAGTGGTTTCTACAAAGTAGTTTGGGGAGATCGTTATCGAAAATATTACGGCACTGAAGTTGAGGTGCCAACCGTTGGGATTGATACTCTTTTTGGCGGCTTGAAACCTGTGCGAAAAGGAGGAGGGCATCAATCAAAATCTCTGAGGTTACGCCATAAAAGTGGCAGGGAATACGTGATGAGGGCCCTTAGGAAAAGTGCCGAGTTGTATTTGCAATCCATGGCATTTAAGGAGGAATACATTGTCGGGGAGTTTGAGGACACCTATGTTGAATCTATTTTGAGTGATTTTTACACCGGGGCACACCCGTACGCACCTTTTACAATAGGTAAACTCTCAGATGCCCTTGGCTTGTTTCACACAAACCCTGTTTTGTATTACGTCCCTAAACAACCTGCATTAGAAGAGTTCAATCTTACATTCGGGAATGAACTCTACATGATAGAAGAACACGCAGGAGATGGTCATGGAGATCTTGAAAGTTTTGGTTATGCCAATGAATTAAAGAGTACGGATACCATGATGGAAGATCTCCGGGAGGACGAAAAATACACAGTGGACACCGATTTGTATATCAGGGCCCGTTTGTTCGATATGGTTTTGGGCGATTGGGACAGACATACAGACCAATGGCGCTGGGCAGAGTTTAAAGATAAGGACAGCGATAAAATAGTTTACAAACCGTTTCCCAGAGATCGAGATCAGGCCTTTTCTGATATGGGTGACGGGGCTCTTATGGGTGTTGCAACCAGGATAATTCCCGGTTTGCGTCTTATGGAAGGATTCAATGAGGAGATTCGAAGTGTTGAAGGTTTTAACTCATCACCCAGGACCCTTATTTTAGATCTCGCTCTACTCTCAGAGACCACACAAGAGGAGTGGTTGGAACAGGCTGAGTTTATAAAACAAAAACTTACCCCGACAGTAATTGATGAAGCGTTTAAATTGTTTCCGGAAGAAGTCAGAGATCAGACCATCGAAGAAATAAAAAGGATTCTGCTATCCAGAGCTTCTCATGTGGCTGAAACCGCCAGGAAATACTATGCCATTATTAACAAGTACACGGTTATTACCGGAACCGATAAAGACGATTGGTTTGTAGTCAACTATCCCGCTGAGGGTGAATTAGAGGTAGTAGGCTACAGGATTATTGATGGGGAGAAGGAGAAGATGTTCTTTAAGAAGACCTTTTACAAGGAAAGCACCAAGGAAGTTTGGATCTATGGCTTGGATGATGACGACAAATTTGATGTTCAGGGTGGTCCCAAAAGTAAGATCAAACTAAGATTGATAGGAGGGCAAAACAATGATATCTACAATATCAAAAATGGGAATAACATCTATGTCTATGATTACCGATCCAAAAAGAACACTTATAAAAATACGGAAGGGGCAAAGGTTCACAAAACAGATGACTACGATGTAAACACTTATCTCCCGTTTAGAATAAAAGGTAATGCGAATCAACTCATCCCTACCTTGGGTTTTAATCCCGATGACGGCTTTAAAATTGGATTTAGTGACCTATACGTTTTTAACGGTTTCAGGCAGAATCCCTTTACCCAGCAACACAGGATAAACGCTTCATTTTACTTTGCAACCAGCGGATTTGATTTTGGATATACCGGAGAGTTCGCCAATATCACCGACAGATGGAATTTTCAGGTACAGGGCAGATTTACCTCCCCGAATTACAGTATTAACTTCTTCGGCTTCGGAAATGAAAGCATCAACCTCGATGACGACCTTGGATTGGATTACAACAGGGTGAGATTACGCAGTTTAATCGTTGTTCCTTCTCTGGTATGGAGAGGTCATTTAGGGGCGAAGTTGAGAACCGGGATTTCCTACGAGGATATTTCGGTAGAAGAAACGGAGAACAGGTTTATCAATACATTTTACCAGCTCAATGGGGAGGAAACCTCCAATAGGTTTTTTGGGGCAATGGCTGAGTACGCTTATGAAAATGTTGACAATTCAGCATTTCCAACCCTGGGGATGTCTTTTCATTTGGAAGCAGGGTATAAAAAAAGCCTGGTTAACTCGGAGCAGCGGTTTGGATATTTTATCCCCACCTTTTCTATCAATCACAAATTAGTTCCAAGTGGTTGGTTAGTTCTCGCCTCCAAGTGGAAAGCCCACTTTAATATGGGTGATGGGTATGAATTTTATCAGGGTGCTGCTATAGGCGGAGTCGATGGTTTAAGGGGATTTCGGAATCAAAGGTTTAATGGAAAAACATCGTATTATCAGAATACTGATCTCCGATTGCGACTGTCCAATGTGAAAACCGGAATTCTACCGAGTACTATCGGACTTTACGGAGGATTTGACTACGGTAGGGTTTGGTTGCCAGGAAACCCGTCTGATGAATGGCATACCTCATATGGGGGAGGAATCTTTCTAAATGCCTCTAATTTTATTACGGCCAGAACGGCCTTGTTTCAAAGTTCCGACGGTCCTAGGCTTACCTTTGGCCTGGGATTTGGCTTTTAATCTTCTTTTTTTTTCTTTTTTGGGCTATCCGGTAAGACAAAGGAATACAGATTTCTTCCAAAACCTTGATTTTCTTCATCTGAAATATACACTGTTTTATTATCCTTAAAACAAATTGCCTCTAATTGTGACCTTACCCCAAGATCGATAAACTCAACCTTTCCTCCTGAAAAATCAGGCAAATTAAAATCACGTACGAGCCAAAGTGATCCGTAACCCAAAAGCGCTATGGTCTTGCTATCTGGTGAGATTGCCGCAGAAGTAATCTGACATAACGAATAATCCTTACAGGTAGAAAAGACACCTACAAGCTTAGCGTCGTACTTGCCTTTAAAAGCCGGCACCGTGTAAATCAATGCTTCTCCTGAAAAAGGATTACTCCGGTCTTTGGTGATGATATACAAAAGGCTGTCTAGGTAGAAAAACGCCTCTGTATCATATTTTCTCCTGGCAGGTTCAGGAGGGAATTTTTTCTGCTCAGGGTAGGAGAATTCTATTTTTTCAGCGTCGATCTTATCTCCCTTTTCCTCCAGAGGATTTGGGAGCTTATAGATCACAAATTCCTTTCTCTTGTTTTCATTATTACCGAAATCTCCGATGTACAGATTCCCTGCCTCATCTTGGGTCAGATCTTCCCAATCGTCATTCTTCGCATTCTTTACTTTAAAATCTCTCAGGTATTCTCCTGACACATTTACCTCGTAGATCAAGTCTTTATTATTGTTGTCTTCAATCAACCATACCTTATCAGTTTCAAAAGTGGCAAGACCTGAGTTTTCTTCTAATTCACCAGGCAAGGAACAAACGTAAGTTAGCTGTCCGTGTTGCGCGCAACTCGTACCTATGATGCAAAGAAAAAGTATGGTAAAAACTCTCATGTTTAGTCCTTTAAAGGCATAAATACTTCGGCTTTCCAGCTGATCTCATCCACACCAATGTTTGGATTGTTGTAAAATACCTCCACTGGCAAACCCGTAACCGCAATACCTTTTTTTTCAGCCTGGTCCAATAATGCGTACCAGGCACGATCTGAAGTAATATAATTGCCGTTATAGACCGCTTTCAGCGCTTTTATGGGTTCGCGAAATCCGTATTTCAGATCTGGGTGCTGAGGTAGGCTGTCATTTCTAATGATCGGGTAACAAAAATTGAATTCCAAACTGTCATTTTCCATATCCCATTCGAGGATTTCAATAAACGGTTTGCCATTTAGCTCAACTCCATTGTTCATAAGAAAAGGATCGAGCAGAGGGAAGTCGCGCATCATTCCTCCTGCTTTGCCAAATTGAGTGGTCTTATTATGGACATAAGCGTAATGCGTTGAATCCAACCGGGCCTCTCCAACTATTCTCACTCTAATATTTTCGATGTGATTGGCGAGTAGATCAGCGAAGTTTTTTAGATTTTTCTTGGTGCGCTTTTCGAAATTTGTATTCAAAAACGGGACTTTTAGCTTGTTATTTAGGCTAAATGCGCTGTCCTTGGCAAAGACTTTGATTTTTGAAACGGAATCGTTTACGGAACTGATTTTCCAGGTATAGATATGAGTAGAATCCCCATAATGTAAAGTCTGAGTGAGGTATTCCAGATCTTTTCCTGCTTTAATTTCAGTGCTATCCAGACTGGTGTTCCACAATTTAATGATTTGATTTATCGTCCCCTTGTTGGCTCTTGCCTCCATGGTTACGAGATAATCATAAGGATAAATGAAAAGATATCCTATTACTCCTCCCAGAATCAGGAAAGAGATAATCAGTAGAATTTTTTTCATACGGCTATTGGGTTTGTGCCAATCGGGTTTCGCTTTTCATACTGAGTTTATCCACGATAAATGAACCCAGATCTCGACCCTGCTTCACCCCAACTTCAACAGCAGCCCGGTAATGAATTCCACCGTACATTCGGCTAATCGCCGCTTCATCGGCAGCCTCTTTGAACGAGGAAAACGATCTGACGGGAAGACCGTATGGCAATTCAGTATCGTCGTCAAAAGCAAAGTCTTCTCCGTAAATATCGGTCAATGCAACTGAAGCCGCACCTGATACGACGCTGTGTCCGCTCGTATATTCTGGAAATGGCGGAGTCTGCAGAACAGGTTTCCAACTGTCGTCTATATGTTCGTTGATCAGTGTTTCGGGTCGAATTAGATTACTCCTGTACTTTTCATCCCAACAGCTGATAAAAGCATCTGCAATTGCCATGGAGGTTTTAGTATAAGCATAAACAGTTTCACTGAAGTCGGATTCTGCTTTTCTGCTGGCAATTTTTGTTATTCCGATCCAATGTGCTCCGGGAGTGATCTTTTTAGTGGCAAACATAAGGTGTCCACGGGTCACTGACACATATGGATTGCAATCCCAGAATTTGGCAATCTGCACTCCCTCTGATTCATCGCCTTCCTTTTCCATTTCTTTACTGACGTCATAAACTTCTTTGAGTTCCTTGTAAAAATCAGATCCTTCTTCCATGGTAAAAGGCGGTGGAGGCACTGGTTTAAACTGATCAGCCGATTCAATAACAAATGGCCTTATTTTGCTCCAGTGAGGTTCTATTCCCGCCATATAGGCTGGGGGAGTGGGCTGCCATCGGGAGGGCTCATCGGTATTCACCGTGAACTTGGGCATGGTCCGTGTCTGCTTGTAATTGTCTTTGTCCATCCAGGAGGCAATATGATCAGCAACTTGCAAGCCGTATTCCTTTGAAGCCTCAAATTCTTTTCTATTTTGAGTAGACCACAGGCTGTAAAGGCTATCCCTGAACACTTCCATTTTGTCCTCACTAAAGATCAATCTCCTGCTTAAGTCGATATGCGCAATCATTGCCGACAGGGCCGTATTTACGGGTTTATCAGGATCGGCTTTAGGAATTGTGCTCAATTCATGAACCTGTCCCTTAAGGGATTGAAATCGCTCATCATCCTGAGTAATTATCTCATAAGCAGCAATATTTGGGTACGCAAATATTCTGCTGGCTACCGGAGGGGAAAAGATATCGTGGATCATGATCTCAGTCACCTTGTCCACGGTGCTGTGCATCAATTCCGGTGATACTTCTATGGGAGTTTCTTCCTGTTGACAGCCAAGGCTGAGCAAAACCAATAGAAGGATTAATTTCTTCATGGTGTTTCGTTTTTATTTATTAATCGGTATACCTGAACGGCTTCGTCGTTGAAAGTCGCCAGTAAATAGGGTTGGTTGCGAACGGTTAGGATGTTGAGATGTCTTATGGATCTATTCATAAAATCCAGTCCTAAAACATCTCCCAAAATTACATTATTTTTCCCTTTTATCATAGCCCCGGGAAAGGTGCCCAGTCTTCCGTGATAAGGCTTCACGCCAAAATAGTTCCCCGCAGCCAAAACCTCCTCCTCTCCGTCATTATCGAAATCGAATCTGAGAAAAGTCAGAATAGGAGCCAGTTGTAATTCCTGTGAGAAAGGTACAAAACTAAAGCGTCCTTCATCATTGCGCAGATAACCCGATCTAAGTTCATTCACCTCAAAGATCTCGGCTTTATTAAGTAGCTCTCGATCCAGGATTTCTTCAATAGACTTACCTGCAAAATCTTTATAAGCGGTGAATTTTTTTCTCAGACTCACCATCTGTTCTGAGAGTCCCTTTAATCCTTCAATAGGATAATCATTTCCATTTTTTGCTAGGGTAACGATGGTCTCAGTACTGCCATTATCGTCAAAATCGGCGTAATACATTTTCATCGGAGCTTTCTCTGACGCCTTGAATTTGGTATTCAGACCCCAATTTCCAAGCAGATAATCCTTGTCTCCGTCTTTGTCGATGTCAAAAGCAACCATACTTTCCCACAAGCCGGCAGGATTTCCTTTCAGGACATCATCAACCTCTAATTCCCCTCCTGAATTCCTTAAAAAAACGGGGGCCATCCATTCGCCTATCACAATAAGGTCGGGGTTTCCGTCTTCATTGTAATCATCCCATATAGCATCGGTGATCATCCCTAGTGACGACAGGGAACTATTATTGAGTTTTTCGAACTTTCCATTCGTATTTTTAAGCAAATACGATTCAGGCATTTTTCCAAAGTCGTTTGTGATCATTTGATTTCCGACAAATAGATCGAGATCCCCGTCTTTATCAAAATCGCAAGGAACCAGAACTGATGTGTTTTCGAAGGACTTAGGAAGTGATTGGTCAACAAAGGTAGAATCGACTTGAAGATACAACCTGTCTAAAAGAGGAGCCATTTCATTGTAAAAATCGGCCCCACCGGTCCCAACAAACAAATCATTCTTACCATCATTGTTGAAATCATCAAGCAATGCTACTACATCTTCCGTTATAGAATCACGGCTGATTTCAGGGATCTTTTTTTCTTCAAAACCTGTCTCTTTTTGCACAAATATTTTGGAAGGATAAAATTTTGATCCGCCAAAGAACAGATCTTCAGTTCCATCCCCGTCGATATCGCCAAGAGCAACTGCAGGCCCTCGGTCTGAGAATTTATAGGGAATCAGTTTTTGTCGGTTAAAATCGATATACGGATCTTCCTTATGATTAAAAGTGATCCCCATGTTTCCCTCTGCCTTTTCGAATAATGAGGTGATTTCTCTCTTTAACCAAGGACTTTTAAAAGGGATATTTTCATCCGGACTTACGACCAATGATTGGTTAACAGGAATATCTTTCAAAAGCTGAGTAGTTTGGTCTGGCCACAGTATTCTCAAGGAATCTACCTTGCTTTCTTTTCCATAGCCAAAATGCAAAAATGGTTCTGAAGAAGCCTGGAATCCTCTTACGGTATATAATTCCCTGTATTGGAGTTTGCCTTTGTGGTAGGAAAATACTTTGGTTCCTATCCCCAACCGATTTTCCCCCGGGTGATTGAATCTGAGCTTTAAATAGTTGGCATCAGTATCGGTTTGATTGATGTAGAGTGAAGCTGTGCTATTTATATTATTGGTTACCAGGTCCAGATCCCCGTCGTTGTCCAGGTCTCCCATTGCCGTTGCCCCTGAAAACAGGGTATCTCCGGCTATCCAATCTTCAGAACGGTCTATGAATTGCAGACTGTCAGTACCCTGAAAAATATAATTGTGAACAGCACCTGAGGGCATCATATTCAGGGCTTCCTGATCCATCAGTTTCGTATTGTTGATCTTGTTTTTGATCTGATCACTGGAAACAAAATTGATAAAATCCAGATCGTTAGGTCGCTTGGGTATTCCATTGGCGATAAAAATATCTTGTTCGGCATCAGCGTTGAAATCGGCAAAAAGCGCACTCCAACTCCAGTCAGTAGCTGCAATACCGCTAATAAGGGCGGTTTCCTGAAAGCCATAACCGGGACGGTTAACATGTAGCATGTTGCGTGTAAACTGATAGTGATAACCGTACTGGTTGATCCTCATATTCTGGATCTGAACATCGTCATCGCCTTCAGAAGACTTGAGTACGGTTTCGTCTTCCGGCAGCATGTCCAGGGAGAGTATATCGGGCCATCCATCGTGATTGATATCGGCTACGTCATTTCCCATAGAAAACCGTGTAGTGTGGCCGAAATAAGTCCTGAGCTCATCGGTAAATGTCCCGTCTCCATTATTGAGATAATAGTAATCGTCTTCGTGGAAGTCATTACCTACATAGATGTCGGGATACCCGTCTTGGTTAAAATCGCTGATTGTTACCCCAAGGCCATAACCATTAACTCCTCCATAAATACCTGCTTCTTCGCTAACATCAACAAAAGTATCTCCATCATTTCTAAGGAGTTTATCGCCTGTTTGAAAATCCCTTTTATATCTGAGGTCTGCTTTCCCGAAGGATTCCTGAGTATGTACAGCGTGGTTTAAAAGATATATATCCAGGTCCCCATCCAGGTCGTAATCTAGAAAGGCTGCGTTGGAGCTGAAGGTGTCAAAGTCCAAGCCGTATTTAGCTGCACTTTCCGTAAAGCTGAGGTCTCCGTTGTTGATATAAAGTTCATTATAGCCGTTAAATCCGTTGATGCCAATCACCGCGCAAACATAAATATCTAGTAAGCCATCACCATTGACATCGCCCATAACGGCTCCGGTATTCCATGTGCTGTTACCTTCTATTCCGGCTTCAGCTGAAATATCCTCAAAGCGCAGATCCCCTTTGTTGAGATACAGTTTGTTCTTTACCTGATTTCCCGAAAAAAAGATGTCGG
Organism: Flavobacteriaceae bacterium; assembly: GCA_013042315.1. GTDB lineage: Bacteria > Bacteroidota > Bacteroidia > Flavobacteriales > Flavobacteriaceae > Muriicola. The sequence continues at coordinate 19,701 of JABDQM010000004.1, forward strand.
GCAACTCATCGCCATTGATATCTCCTATGGCAACACCCCCGCCGTTATAGAAATACAGATAATCCAGAATATTTAACTCGTCGGTCTCAATCAGGGTATTCTCAAAATCGATCCCGGTTTCCTCAACCTTGGGATTCTTAAACAAATCACCACCGTTTTGGTTACATCCGAGAATGATCGATATCAGACCAAAAAGAACTACTTTTTTAATCATCGAGTCTGTAGATCTTGGGTTTTGTGTCATTTAATGCGGCAAAAACAAAAGTATTTCCTTTCCGATCTTTAAATTGTTTGATGTGTTTTACTTCGTCCCTAATAAAGAAACCACTCTTTGTATACTCTTCCCATTTATAGTCAAGGTCCTTATTGCCTAAGAGGACATTTCCATAATTGGCGTCGAGGCGGGAAAACTGTGGTTTAAATTCAAAATTATTTCCTCCCATAATCAGGTCGAGATAACCATCATTGTTGACATCTGCACATGAAATGCCACAGACACAGGACAATTGTACCCTCGATGGAAGAATCTTAATCCTGAATTGGCCGTTACCCTCGTTGATCGCAATAACCGACTCGGAGATTCCTGATTTCTTTGTAATCGAATTATCAAAGACTGTCTTTGGCCATAGCTCTTCAATGGTTTTTCTAGCGTATTCCGAAGCTTTTAAATTTTGCTTCTTCAGGGAGACAATCTGATTGGTGAGTTCTTTTTTCTGATGGAGGGGATAGTCTTGCCCGTTCTCATTTAAGGTAACGATCTGCTCTATGGTACCATTCCCATCAAAATCGTTGATCCATATCTTCATTGGCGTCTCCATCGAAGGTCGATAGTGAAGATTAGCTCCCTGATTTCCAAGGACTAGATCCTGATCTCCGTCGTTATCCAGATCGGCGGCTTCAACCACATTCCACAGACCATCAAGACTATCAAGGGAAGAAGTCATTTTTGCCAGTCTGCGACCTGAATTCCGGAATATTCTGGGCGTTCCCCATTCAGAGACAGTAACCAGATCTTTTCGGGAATCTCCATCCATATCAGCCCAAACGGCATTGGTAATCATTCCCGCATCTTTAAGATCGTAGGCCAAACGTTCAGTAGCATCCTTGAATTGACCATTTCCGTTGTTTTCAAGGAATAAATGATCAGGGTCAACACCATAGGTGCCAACTACGCTTCGGGATCCGATAAAAACATCAATGTCTCCATCATCGTCAAAATCGAAAGGAGCGATGGTAGAAATATTTTTAAAGGTTGAAGGTAATAGCTGTTCTGATTTTTGGAAGTTGCCCTTTCCATCGTTCAAGTATAAGCGAGATCTGTAGGTCATTTCTTCTCCAACCTGATTTCCTCCTGTACCTACCATCAGATCCATATCTCCGTCCCCATCTGCATCGAAAATGGCTGCAGCGGTGTCTTCATAGTCTCTGTCTTCAAGAAAAACGCTTTGTCTCAGCGGTCTCATCTTTCCATCGCCTTGGTGCTGGTAGAGAACTCCTTCCTGGCCGGCTGCCCCACCTAAGAAGACATCTTCGTTCCCGTCTCCGTTTATATCGCCAGTTGCCAGCGCCGGACCTTCTTGTGACAGTAATTTGTATATCAGGCCTTCGTAGTCAAAATCATTGTAGTTATTTTCCTGATGGGCCAGAAGTCTGGAATTATCCAATTCCTTCAAAAGTGGTTTAATTTCCTCTGGTTTCCTGGGCTTGTATACACCTTCAGCTTTATTGTAATTGAGATTGATGGACTGATCTGCTGTAAGATCGACCAATTTCTGAGTCATGTCATCGGGCCAGATCACCCTAAGGGAGTCAACTTTGGTTGAATTTCCCAAGCCTATGGTCATTTCATAATCCATAGAGGATTGAAATCCTCGTGAAGGAATCAATTCTTGATAAACCACATTATCATCGTAGTACAGATTCACTGCTGTGCCAACCGCAAATTTATTTTTAGCGGGGCCTTCAAATTTGAGCTTGATAAAATGATTATCCGTTAAGCTATCGGTTTGGTTTTCGTAAATAAAGGAAACCATATTGACGTTGTTGATGACCAGATCCAGGTCTCCGTCATTATCGAGGTCTCCGTAAGCGGCTCCATTCGACATCGTAGGGAGCTCAAAACCCCATTCCTTGTTGGCATTGTCAAAGGTGAGGTCTTTATTGTTCTTGTAGGCGTAATTCGGTTGAGGCCTGATCGGCATTTTATTGATGATAGAATCGATCGACTCTTTTTTACCCGTAAGTGCCATTTTTTGGATGATCTCATTGGCGAAGAAGTCAACGAAATCGAGATCTGTAAGGTCGTGATTGATCCCGTTAGTGATAAAGATATCCCTGAAGCCGTCATTGTCCATATCGAACATAAGGCCGGCCCAGCTCCAATCTGTGGCGTCTACACCGCTGAAGTAGGCAATCTCTGAAAAAGATCCGTTCCCGTTATTGAGCTGTAAGGTATTTTGTATGTACTGCTGGTAGAAATCCTTGTCCTGTTTTAATCTGAAAACATCATAACCGTCAAATTCCATGACTGATTTAACCCTTTCATCAGCTTCTGGAAGCATGTCTGTGATAAAGATCTCGGCATGGCCATCATTGTTGATATCGGCCATATCAATTCCCATAGCCGATAATGATAAATGGGATGTGTAGTCCTTGATCTCTTCAGAAAATGTCCCATCCTGCTTGTTGATATAGAGATAATCCCTTTCATAAAAGTCATTGGACACATAGATATCGGGATAAAGGTCCTTATTGATATCTGTGATCATCACACCAAGACCAAACCCTATCAAACTACCATAGATTCCGGCTTCTTCACTGACATCCACAAAAACACCATTGTCATTGCGAAGTAGCATATCTCCAACTCCTTTGAAAATATCCGGTACACCTTCCCAATCCTGAGCCCTTACTTCCCTTTGCCCGGCGTATCCAAGGCTACTTACCGGAATATTGCTGTTGTTGAGGATATAGGCATCGAGATCTCCATCTTTGTCGTAATCAAAAAAGGAAGCATGGGTTGAAAATCCGGTTTTAGCCAGGTTGTAATCAGCAGCCTTTTCTGTAAAAGTGAGATCTCCGTTATTGATATAGAGGTCGTTGTCATGATTATCACCCTCCATATTTCCGGCATTACTTACATAGATGTCGAGTAGGCCATCCTGATTAATATCAACCATTACAACTCCGGTAGACCAGGGTTTACTGCCTTCTACACCCGCCTTAAGAGTAATATCCTCAAATTTTAAATCCCCTTTATTGAGATATAGTTTATTCTCCACCATGTTCCCGGTGAGGTAGATATCAGGCAGGCCATCGTTGTTGATGTCTCCTATAGCAACTCCTCCTCCATTGTAAAAATTCCTGTATTTGAAGATGTTGAAATTTTTCTGATTTTCTACTTTGTTCACAAAATCGACACCGCTGTCTTCCGGAGTAAGGAGATTGAAAAGCGTTGGCTTGGAGTCTACTTCAGCGAGCTGGTCTTTGTTTTCAGAAGTACAACCAGAGAAAAGGAGTATACCACATAAAAAACCTGGTAAAAGTGATGTAAATATTCTCATTGAGTTTATTTCTTGTATTTAAACATAAGCGGTGATCCGTTATTGATCCCGATAATTAAATAATCCTGTTCTTTTATTTTGATTTGCCCTATGGATCTGGCCGGTCCGGAAATGTCTATTTCCGGTGACTTTACCCAATTGAAATTCCCATTTTTATCGTTTAGCAAAATTATGCCATGCGAGGCATCCAGCCTACCTAATTGAGTGCTAATTTCATAGGCGTTTCCTATGAGTAACACATCCTCAAATTCATCTTTATTAAAGTCGGCAACAAAAATGTCGTGAATGATGGAAGCCTGTGCCATGCCTGGAATTTCGCGGGGTGTAAAGTTCCCTTTGCCGTCATTCACCAAATAGATGCTCTTTAGCTCATAAAGTTGCTTTTTCTCAGCTTTTGATAAAGCAGCTTTGGTAAACAATTGCTCAAGATCTGCCGCGGCAAAACTTTTATAAGACAAAAATTCCTTGTTGAGAAAGGGCATTTGTTTTACTAATTCATCTTTGGAGGCAAAAGGGGTTTCTTTTCCTCCTTCGTAATAAGTGACTAGTGGGTCTGTGGTACCGTTTTGATCGAAATCAGCCCTGTAAAGGGTAATGGGAAACTCCCGGGAAGCTTTTAGTCTGCTGTTCAGGCCCCAATTCCCTGCGAGCAGGTCAAGGTCCCCATCACGGTCAAAGTCGGCTACCTCAAGCGTATTCCACCAGCCGTTGGTCCCTTCCAAGCCGTTGTTGGCCATGGGTTTTAGAATGCCATTGGTACTTTTTAAAATTGTAATGGGTTCCCAGTATCCGGCCACTATCATTTCATCTTCCCCATCCTTATCAATATCGGCCCATACGACGTCTTTTACACTTGGTAATTCAATAAATGCACGATATACATCAGAATTATCTTCTTTAAAATTTCCTTTACCGTCATTTAAATAAACGTGTTGTCTGCTGGAAGAACCAAATTCCAAGGGCTGCTGATCCGAAGCAATCAGTACATCCAAATCGCCGTCATTCTGCAGATCCTTTACAACAACTTTTGAAGCGTTGATCTCCACGTTTTTAAACTGAACAGTGTCCCTCATCAGACTACCTTCCTGGTTTAAATATAGTCGTGGCTGTAACCTGCTCCCTTCCCTAAATTCATTACCACCGCTTACCACTAAAAGGTCGGGCCATAAATCTCCATTTGCATCGAAGAAAATATGGGAAATATCCTCGTTCATCTCATCGAGTTGAAAGAGATCGTCTTGTGAAGAGATCAATTGTCCGTCTTGCTGTTGTACAAATAGCTTCGAAGCCTGAGCTTTCGCCCCACTAATAAACAGATCATCCCGTCCGTCTTTGTTCACATCGGCCACGGTAATCTCAGGCCCTGCATTCGTATTTGCAAAGGGGACCATTGGGTCACGGTCAAATTCAAGTGTGGCGGGTTCCTTATGCCTGAACGGGACTGTGTTTTCCACTGATTCCAAATCAATTCCGGATGGCCTTTTCAAAAAGCGGAATGGCAGAGTATCTTTTGCATCTGATGCTTTTAAGTTGATTTTGGTATTGATTTCTGGCTTTAAAATTAATTGACTCACACCTTCAGGCCAAACAACCCTAAGGGAGTCAATCGCAGTTATTTCTCCAAGACCAAAATGAAGATCGGTCGGAACAGCAGAAAGAAAACCCCTGGAGACGTATTGCTCTTGCATTTGTTCTTTCCGTGTGTGGTAAACCATCACCTTGGCGCCCATGCCGTAGGTGTTTTTTGGACCACCTTTGAGTGCAATTTTGAGGTAATTCGTATTTGGTTGCTCTGCACTCACATTATTTAAAATCAGGGCTTCTTCATCTACATTATTGACAATAATTTCGAGATCACCGTCATTGTCGAGGTCGGCATAAACGGCTCCGTTTGAAAATGTAGGTGTTTTTTTATACCAGGAAGAAGTCACATCCTCAAAAGTGAGTTGCCCTGAATTTCTCATAAAATAATTAGGCGTTTTTTTCTGAGGTATTTCTTCGATGAAGGTCATGTCTTCCGAAGACATCCCAGATTCCAATCGTCTTTGTATGGCATCATTAGAGATGAAATTAATAAAGTCCATATCATTGGTGGCCCTCTTAATCCCATTGGAGATATAAGCGTCTTTATAACCGTCATTGTCATAGTCGGCCAATAAAACACTCCAGGACCATTCTGTAGCGGAGATTCCTGCAAGCTGCCCTATTTCGCTAAACGATTCATCACCGAGATTGAGGTGAAGGGTATTTTGCATAAACTGCGGAGCATACCCATTTTTTAAATAGTACTGATAGGAGGGATAGGGATATTCCAATCCTGAGGTTTTGTAGGTTTCCAGATCTTCCGGCAGCATATCCAGGGAGACAATATCAGCTAATCCGTCATTGTTGATGTCCGCGATGTCATTTCCCATTGAAAAGTGGGTAGTATGTCCCAAGGCCGTGTCATCCTCAGATATTATTTCTTTAAAGGTGCCGTCTTTCTGATTGATATAGAGATAATCGTTTTCAAAGAAATCATTCCCGATATAGAGATCGGGGTAACCGTCTTCATTCAGGTCGCTAACTCCTATTCCCAAACCATAGCCTATTCTGCCTTGATAAATTCCGGCCTCTTCGGAAATGTCCCGGAAAAAGCCATCGTCATTTTTAAACAGGCGATCGCCGGAAGCAGGATCGTATCTCAAGCGTTGAGAACCCTTCCCGTAGGTCATGTTGGGATGGACGGAATGATTGAGGAGAAACATATCGAGGTCCCCGTCGAGATCGTAATCGAGGAAGGCAGCCTGGGTGGAAAAGCCACTAAAATCCAGGCCGTAGCTTGCCGCTTCTTCTTTAAATGTAGGAACTCCCTCTTCATTGGATCCCTGATTGATATAAAGTAAATTTTTTCCCCTGATATTTCTGAAGTTCCCCACCTTGCAAACATAGATATCCAGTAGGCCGTCATTGTTGACGTCTGCATGGGTTACCCCTGTGGTCCAGTTTCCCGAATTGTCAATTCCTGCAATTTCAGTTACCTTTTCAAATTTGAGATTGCCCTTGTTGAGGTAGAGTTGATCAGCTTCCTGATTCGCCGTAAAATACAGATCGACCAAACCGTCATTATTGAAGTCGGCTGCAGCGATACCTGCTCCGTTGAAGAAATACAAATAGTTGAGGATATTGAGTTCCGGTGTTTCGGTGAGTGTATTGCTGAAATCAACCCCTGAGCGGGATGCACTTAGTTTTTCGAAACGTTTTTCAGGGGAATTCTGGCATCCGGTTAAAACTATCGAAAGCAATACAGTATACCTTAAAATCCTTTTCATCATGCTTTAGAAAGAGGGATGCAAGATACTTAATCCGTTACGAAGATGGAAATTTGAACCGTTCTAGTTTAACTGCTGTAAAGCCATTGAAACTGGTGTAGGATGAATAATAGGCCAATCAGGGAGTCGTTTGCAAATAAACTAATATATTTAGACGAACAAACTAACTAACTTCCGGCAAACATGATTGGAATCATATCATTTATTGGCTTCACTTCACTTGTAGCCATTATCTCATATTTTGCGACGCGCACCACTGATGAAACCTCTTCTGACGGTTACTTTCTGGGTGGGCGAAGCTTAACTGCAGGGGTTATAGCGGGATCCTTGCTTCTTACCAACTTATCAACCGAGCAAATTGTAGGTCTCAACGGAAGTGCATACAAGGACGGACTATCTGTTATGGCCTGGGAGACCCTTGCTGCTATCGCTATAGTGGTAACTGCGGTTTTTCTTTTACCCAGATATTTGAAAGGCGGACTCACAACAGTGCCTCAATTTTTGGCAAAACGCTTTGATGTTACCACCAAGACGATTACTTCCGGACTTTTCCTGACGGGATATGTGGTAGTTCTACTTCCTGTGATCCTGTATTCCGGTTCTGTAGCCATAAGCGGGATGTTTAATGTTCCGGAACTTTTGAATGTGTCTGACAAAACAGCCCTTGTTCTTTGTATCTGGGGCATAGGTATTATTGGGTCGATCTATGCAGTTTTCGGAGGGTTGAAGGCTGTTGCTGTATCTGATAGTATCAACGCCATAGGGCTGATCATTGGAGGAATTCTGATCCCGGTATTTGGACTGATGGCGATAGGAGACGGCAGTGTTTTTGGCGGACTGGAAACTTTGATGGCAACCAATCCCGAACGCTTTGACTCTACGGGAGAGGCCGGACAAGAAGTGCCTTTTACAACCATATTTACAGGGATGATGCTCGTTCAGCTTTTTTATTGGGGAACAAATCAGCAGATCATACAGAGAGCGCTGGCAGCCAAGAGCCTGGCTGAAGGCCAGAAAGGACTGCTTTTAGCCTCATTTTTAAAGATCTTGGGGCCGCTTATCCTCGTTCTTCCGGGGATGATTGCATATCATTATTTTGAAGGCGGACTGGCATCGAGCGACCTTGCTTATCCCGAACTGGTTCGTGCTGTCTTACCCAAACCCCTGATCGGATTCTTTGCTGCTGTTCTTTTTGGAGCTATTTTGAGTTCCTTCAACAGTGTGCTCAACAGTTCCGTAACCTTATTTGGGATTGACATCTACAAACAACATATCAATAAAGAAGCGCCTGAGAAAACCGTAGTGAAGTACGGAAAGATCTTTGGGGTTTGTCTGGCTCTTGCCGCTATGTTTATAGCTCCCATGATTGCGAATGCCGGCAGCTTGTTTAACTACTTGCAGGAAATCAACGGAATCTACAGTATCCCTATCCTGACAATCATTGTCATTGGTTACCTCACCAAGAGAGTGCCTGCTATTGCCGCAAAAATCGGAATAATTTCAGGGTCAGTACTTTATATCATCTCGCAATTCTGGTTGCAGCCTCAGTTCGTTTCTTCGGCTTTGGAAAATGCAAAGGCAAATGGAGTGAGCGATCCGGCACAATTGGCCCTGGTTGAGGCAGATGCCTACCCTCATTATTTACATGTGATGGCCATACTATTTATTGCCAATATTGGAATCATGTTGCTTATCGGTAAATTTAAGCCCCGGGCAACCCCTTATGTACAGGAGTATACCGAACAGGTAGAGATCACACCGTTTAAGTATGTGAGGCAAATGGGCCTGATCATCGTAGCCATAGTGATCGGGATTTACATTTATTTCGCGAAGTAATTTCCCAGAATTTCAGAAAGATCAGAGGTATTGGTTAATGATGTTCTCAAGCATTTCCTGCTTACCACTCTGTTGAAGAGGTTCTCCTGATTGCAGGGAGATCTTGTAGAGATCCTCAAGGGTTAATTCTCCTGCTTCAAAGGCCTTGCCTTTCCCGGAGTCGAATGAACTGTATCTGTCCTTCAGAAAGTTTTTATAGGGAGAATTAGTCAGAATGTTGTCAGCGGCCATGAGCGATCTGGCAAATGTATCTGCCCCACCTATATGGGCGTGGAAGATGTCTTCCAGGTCTGTGGAATTCCTTCTGATTTTCGCATCAAAATTAATACCTCCGCCCTGCAATCCACCTTTCATAAGAAATACCAGCATCGCTTCCGTGACTTCATAAAGATTATTGGGAAACTGGTCAGTATCCCAGCCATTTTGGTAGTCTCCTCTGTTTGCATCGAGGCTTCCCAGCATATTTTGCGAAGCGGCTACGGCCATTTCGTGTTGCATGGTGTGGTTAGCCAATGTTGCGTGGTTGAATTCTAGGTTGAGTTTAAAATCATCCTGCAGATCATAGTGGTTCAAAAATCCCATTACGGTAGCGGCATCAAAGTCGTACTGATGTTTCATAGGCTCCATAGGCTTGGGCTCCACAAAGAAATTTCCTTTAAATCCCTGTTTACGGGCGTAGTCGCGTGCCATTCCTAAAAACCGGCCCATATGCTCCTGCTCGCGTTTTAAATCGGTGTTTAAGAGCGACATATAACCTTCGCGCCCGCCCCAGAAGACGTAGTTCTCTCCTCCGAGTTCAAGGGTTAAATCCAGGGCTAGCTTTATCTGTGCCCCGGCCCTTGCCACAACTTCAAAATCGGGGTTTGTTGCTGCCCCGTTCATGTATCGGGGGTGTGAAAAACAATTAGCCGTACCCCAAAGGACTTTTACTCCCGAAGCTTTTTGTTTTGCTTTCAGGTAGGGGGTAATCTTTTCGAGCCTTTTTTCAGATTCCGAAAGGCTTATTCCTTCTGCTATCAGATCGTAATCGTGGAAGCAATAATAATTAAATCCCAATTTGGTGATAAATTCAAAAGCCGCATCCGCCTTTGCTTTCGCTGCTTCAATCGGATCTTTAGGAAGGTCCCAGGGAAAGGATTGGGTTCCCGCTCCAAAAGGATCGGCTCCTTGCCCACAAAAGGAATGCCAATAGGCAACTGCAAACCTAAAGTGGTCTTCCATTTTTTTTCCCGCGACCTGCTGTTCGGGATTGTAGTATTTAAAGGCCAACGGATTGTCTGATTCAGGCCCTTCATATTGTATAGGGTTGATTCCCTTAAAATATTCCTGATCTCCAAGTAATGCCATATTGCTAGTTTTTTAGTTGTGATTGCAGTTCCATTTTCCAAAGTTTATAGGCTTCAATATACGGTTGTATATTGTTCTCTGGAGTAAAGGTTTTAACAAGATCATTGCCCTGAACCGCCTTGCTGAATGTGTCAAATCCAGCTTGGTGTATCATACACGCCCTGGCGGCACCGACAGCTCCGGTAGTATTATAAATTTCTATAGGATGCCCCAGAAGGTTGCACATAGTTTGAGAAAAAACTTCAGATCTAAATAGATTGTCATTCCCGGCTCTGGCTACCTTAATTTCCAGGCCCTCTGAGATTAGGATTTCTATCCCGTACATCAGGGCAAAGCAAATCCCTTCCAAGGTGGCACGACAAAGGTGAGCCGAACTGTGCCGATTCAGATCGAGATGTTTGATTGATGCTCCGGGATTTTGATTGTTTAAGACCCTTTCGGCACCATTTCCGAAAGGGAAAACCATTAAACCTTCCGAACCTGTTGCAATGCCAGCGGCAAGCTCATTCATCTCGGTATAGGTTGCGATTTTCAGGTTTTCCTTCAACCATTTGTATTGTATTCCGGCTCCGTTGAGACATAGCAATTTCCCAAGAACAGGTTGGGCAGGTGAATAATTGACATGGGCAAAGGTGTTAAGCCTGGATATTTCTTTCGTCTTTAGTTGATCGCTAACGTAATAAACTACTGCAGAAGTTCCACCTGTCATGGCGATATTACCCGGTGAAAACACATTAAGGGAAAGCGCGTTATTAGGTTGGTCCCCTGCGCGGTAGAGGAGGGGTGTGCCTTCTGCTAAACCACAGTCCTTTGCGGCTTGAGCGGTGATATTTCCCTGAAGCCCAAAGGTAGGTACCACATCGGGGAAATGATGCTGTTGTAGCCCTAAGGAATCCACGAGGGCAGAGGATATTTTTGCTTTCTTAAAATCCCAGAAAACCCCTTCTGTGAGTCCGGGTATAGTGGTAGTCTGATGCTCAGTAAACTTACTGGCTATATAGTCTCCCGGGAGCAGGATTTTGTCAATTCTTTTATAAATTTCGGGTTCGTTCTCTTTGATCCATTTTAATTTAGAGGCTGTAAAATTCCCGGGTGTGTTGAGCAAATGAGATCTGCAATAGTCAGTTCCCAGAGCTTCCATGGCTCTATTGCCAATTTCTACAGCGCGACTATCACACCAAATAATTGC
>JABDQM010000007.1 GCA_013042315.1 Flavobacteriaceae bacterium
GAGCAAAGCTCGCTTCATCGCTACACCGAAGCCATCCACAAAGTGGGTGGCTTTTTTCATGGAAAATCTTGGGCGAGAAGTCTATCCACCGCAGTTCGCTGTTGCGAACGAAAGAGGAAGTCCAAGAGGGGGAGCCAAGAAGCAGAGCAAAGCTCGCTTCATCGCTACACCGAAGCCATCCACAAAGTGGGTGGCTTTTTTCATGGAAAATCTTGGGCGAGAAGTTTATCTGCCGCCGTTCGCTGTTGCGAACGAAAGGAGGAAGTCCAAGCGTTTCTTGTGGGCTTTTCTTTTTGGTACAGATACGATATTCTAATGCCCATGGAATTCCATGGGCTTTTTTATTGCAATAATTATGCAATGTCCTAAAGTATATTGAGGAATGATACTTCCCTATTGCGTGTACGTGTTGCAAAGTGAAAAAGACTTATTGCTGTACCATGGCTTTACCACCAACATAGAGAAAAGACTAAAGGATCACAATACCGGCAAGACTATTAGTACCTCCAAAAGGATGCCTCTTCGATTGATCTTCTGTGAATTTTACCTCTCTAAAAAAGACGCCATGCGCAGAGAAAAATATTTTAAGACTACCCAGGGGAAGAGGATGTTGAAATTATGTATTCGAAATACACTCGCTGCTGTAGGATACCCGAATAAATAACAGCTTTAAATTATTCTCGCTTTATGGCTATGTAGTGAGCTTGTGGCTATGTAGTGAGCTTGCTCTACTTCATAGCCATCAAAACCTAGTGCTCGCGGAGTTCCATGAGCTTTTTTTTCCCATTAATCGTCTTCGCACAGCATTTTGACTTAGCAGTAAGTCTTTGAGTAATAAAGCATAGTAAGGTGTCTTTTTATTGAAGGGTCATTTAATCAATAACGAAAATAGGTTCGATTGTTGGTGAGGGAACTTCTACAGATCTATTTCGTAGTTCATTTTCAATTTCTTGTAATAGGACAGTGGATTTATTGGCAAGATCCTTACAGTAGAATTTAAAATAGTTTTGTTTGTTTTTATAAAACTCGAGTGTAAATTGGAATGAATTGAACAATTCTGATTTAGGATCATTGATCCATTGCCAATCATCAGATTCATCTAGCATTTCGGTTGTCCAACTACTCCCTTCTCGTCCATAAGACCAGAAGTGCTTAAGGGCTTTGCTTTGGATTAGAAAATCCGAAAGAAACCCAATGGAAGTATTATTAAATTCCTCAAAATGTTTTGCAGCCACATCTACTTGTCGGTAAAATTCTAATATTGCTGTTTTGATCTTTTCGTTTTTGATAATATTAATCTGACCGGCATTATGCATTTCAGCATATGTATTGTCTCTAATGGTTAGAAACTCTGAAGACCATACAATATTATTAAAACCTTCATAAAAATCCTGCGGGCTCGCAAATTCATTATAAGAGAGAATGATGGCTTTCTTATGATCCGCAATTATTTTATCAGCAGCTTTTATTCGACGATGATAGTAGGCGGTATCATTTGCTAAGTCTGATCGTAGACGCATAAGATATTCAATCTCAGTGTCTGTCGTCTTACGATCCTCATTCCAATTATTAATTTGAAGTGCAATTAAAATTCCAATAACAACCAACACAATCTCGCCTATGGCATATCTGGAATATTTAAAAAACTTATTGTCGTCAGCGAGTTTTTTACGTGTCTTTCGGAAGAAGTTAATCATTGGTAAAAGGTTGGTTGTTATAAATATAGAGAATTATCTATACTGTCCTCTCGTATCTGGGCGGCGTTCAATACTACCATATTATTGAGTTTATATAGAACTGTATGGAATTGGTTCGAGAATACAACAGTAAGGGAAGTCTCATATAAGGGAGAAACTCACTTTATGGCTATCAAAAAACCCATGGATAACCATGGGTTTTTCTTTATTAATAAGGTTAATAGACTCCTTAGGACTATACTAAAGGCCTGCCTTTTAACCTTTGTTCAATTCTCTTTTTCTTAACCGTAATCTTCTTCATTATTTCCATTAACTCACTTTCCTTGGTCTTTTTGTAAATTTTATTAATGGACAATATCAAGTCTTTGGCCTCTCTGGATGCAACAACTCTGTCGCTTGTTGACATATGACTCATTTTCATTTCTTCGAATTTCTCGGCTCTTTCTATTAAATCTACCTTCATGTGTTTAGAGATTTTCGTTATTAAATAAAATTTGCTCTTAAGTGTGTTGCTTCAACGTGTTACATTTCACGGCATCCATCAGTTGAAATAGAAATTTGGCATCTTCAGCGCTTTAGAAAAGAGTATTTCTAATTACTGTGGGTTTCAAGAAAAAAACATAGAAATCTATCGTCTAATATTATTTATCAATCGAACCCATAACGCGCTGCATAAAGCTGTTTAAAGCTTCTTTCTGCTGCACCCCATTTTTAACTGATTTCTGAACTTCCAAAGCTCCGTACATATTGGATATGAGCTCTCCAACTACGTTTAATTCCTCGTCACTTAAACTTGGAACTTCACTCACATGCTCCAATACTTCTAATGTTTCATGGATGAAATCCTCATCGTTCTGCTCAATGAAGGATCCAAGACTTTTAATTACTGGTAATTTCATTCACTAGTTCCTTTAAAAGATCGTACTTATTTGTTTGCACTTGATTTTTAAATTGACCTTTCTCAAAAGATGCAAATGTTGGCAAGTTGCTTACATCAGCTAACTTCCTGGAAGCAGGAAATTTTTCAGCATCTACATAAACGAAGAGCACGCTCTCGTTTTCCATTGCTTCTTTCTTAAATTTAGGTTTCATGATCTTACAATTTCCACACCAAGAGGCGGAATATTGAACCACAACCTTTTCATTTTCGTCAACTAATTCTTGTAAGGTATCTTGATTTAATTCTGTAATCATCTTTCTTTAATTAATTTATTGATTCCATTTCCTGACAATAAAATTTAACCCTTAGTTTGCTGAAGCCGACAGGTATTCAGCTACAGATTCGCTATTTGCATTCATTGCCTTTTCTCCTTCTTCCCAATTAGCAGGACATACTTCACCTTTTTGTTGAAAATGAGTAAATGCATCTATTAAACGAATGTATTCCTGTACATTTCTCCCTAATGGCATATGGTTAATTCCTTCATGAAAAACTACTCCCTCCTCATCAATTAAATAGGTAGCTCTATAGCTTACATGATCGCCTTCTAATAATGTTGACTTTTCTTCACTGTCATGATCTTTTGGAGTACTGTCAAGAATGCCAAGAGTAGAAGAGAGGTTTCTGTTGCTATCTGCAATTAAAGGGTAGGTAATCCCCTCTATTCCTCCGTCATCTTTGGGAGTATTTAACCAGGCAAAATGAACTTCGGCTGTATCGCAAGAGGCTCCTATGACTAAGGTGTTTCTTTTTTCAAACTCTGGAAGGGCTTCTTGAAACGCATGTAATTCCGTAGGACATACATAAGTGAAGTCTTTTGGATACCAGAAAAGCAAGACTTTTAAATTTTTGTCTTGAGCTTCCTTTAAAACATTGATAACGTAATCGTCTCCCATATAGTCCATAGCTTTAACGTCGATATGGGGAAATAATTTATTGATATATGACATTTTGTTTAATTTTTATACAAAACTACTTAAACAAAAATGAGTTGAATATTTTCGTAATAGGTAATTTTTATAATCATATTTACAAAGGCAATAAAAATTGAAAACTCGGTCTCGAGGTAAATGAACCTATATCCAAAAAAGGTTTTTTTATTTCTTAAACGTAAATGGAGGTAGAATTTATTGATTCAACTTAGTTTGGAAGAAGTTGGATGTCCGAGTCAAAAATAATCTTGAAGAATGTGTGTCGTATTTATTGTATAAACTTTGCTGGTATTAGCCAATGCTTCCATGTCGCTTACATCAGAATTTACGGAAAGATTCACTCTATTCTCTTGAAAGACACAGAATAAACCCTGCTTTTTAGTATTTCTATTTCTATCTTGGGAAATATTATTTAACTTGGTATCTTTCTGAATAATTAAAACCAAAGAAGCATGAAAACTGTTACTAGCGAAGTTAACCAGTATTGGGTCCATTTTCAGTCTGGAGGAAAAGATAAAAGCAAAGTTTACCCAAGAGCCCTAGTCAAGTGTTATCACGATGATGATTTTGTGGTTCAGGTCAATTTTTATCCCGATGGGAAAGTGCCCGAAAACCACTACGATAAACGTAATAAATTGGTGTATCTGAGATATCCTATCTCTATGTATCCAAATGTGATCGACCTGCTGAGAAATGAGAAACCCATTTACTTTAGCTATAATATCGAATTGAAACTCGGTTATGTCAGAACAGGGAAAGAGCCTATTGGTGAAGGGAATATGGACGCCGACTTCCAATAGAAGTAATAAAAATACGATAGGAAAGAGTTGTAGAAATACAGCTCTTTTTTATGGCTGCTATTCGATGATCCCTGTTTTCTTAGCCCTTTCTTCCCAGTTTCTCCGGGCCATCAGTTGCAAGTCTTCTACATTATCACTCTCATCCATAATTTCCAGTCCGAGCAGCGTTTCTATAACGTCTTCCATTGTGACCAGCCCGCTTACAGAACCGTACTCATCAACTACCAGGGCGATGTGCTCCCGCTTTCGAATAAAATTCTCGAAGAGTTGTGGGATAGGCGTATTCCTCTTGGTCATCAAAATATCACGTTTGATATCAACAAGGCGCAATTTTCCGTTATCATTGATAATTTCCTCCATCACATTGTCCTTAAGAACAAAACCGGTAATGGTATCCACAGTTTCCCCGTGAATAGGAATCCTGGAAAAACGTAGTCGGGGATTTTCTTCAAAAAATTTTTCTATGGTCTGTGTTTCCGGAGCAATTTTGATCACAGCCCTGGGGGTCATGATATCCTTGGCCATGATCTCATCGAATTGTAGCAAGTTTTTGATCACCTTGGATTCTGACTTCTCAAAGACGCCTTCTTCTTCGGCCAGATCGGCCATCACAGTAAAATCTTCTCTGCTAAGAACACTTCCCTTGTGTTCTTTTCCGATAAGTCGGGTAAATAACTGTAGAGCCCACATCAAGCCCGTAACCTGCATTACCCAAACCATACCCCGTAGAATCTGGGTGGAGATATTGGCGAGTTCTTTCCAGTAATTGGCGCCTATGGTTTTGGGAATAATTTCGGATGCAACCAAAACCAGGATGGTCATCAGGGTAGATACCAAACCTACCATCAAGTCTTCGGTAAATTCCATTCCAAGTACAGTGCGCGACTGTTGCCCGTATATCTCTGCATAGGCCACCTTTGCCTGTACTCCAACCAGAATCGCCCCTACAGTGTGGGCTATGGTATTCAGAGTAAGGATGGCAATCAGGGGTTTGTCAATGTCGTTTTTTAACGTTTCCAAAGCCGGGGCAAAACTTTTCTTGGACTTCTTTTTTATATTGATAAAAGTGGGAGTAACACTCAAGAGCACAGCCTCCAGAATGGAACAGAGAAAAGAGAAAAATATGGCTAAGAATGCGTAAAGGAGCAGTAGGCCCATGGAACTCAGTTATCAGGCGAAGATACAATATTTTAAGAAAGTGCTCTGACATATAAATGGTCCACAAAGCAGAATACACTAATCCTACTTATGGATAATTTCATCGAAAATGTACAAGTTCAAATGTTTCGATGAAAGATGCAATTCAATCCCTGAGCGTAATTCTCGACTACCTCTAACCTATAAACCTTTACTTATGTCCAAATTTTAGAAATCATAAAAAGGGAGATTCTATTTTGGTAACTGAATTTATATACACTTTACTATGAATATGAAATTTAATGTTTTGGAAGTTGCCAGGTTTATGATTTGTGTCGGAATTGCCTGGATCGCCTGGATGACACACTATCATTTTGGTATTATATTTTAAAATCAAATTATTGCAATAAAAAAGCGCTGCCTCCGGGCAGCGCTTTTAACTTATACATTGTTATAAATATTAATCTTCTATTCCTTGTCCCAGGATATAAGGGGCACCCATCTGCTTCAATTCCCTCTCCAATTGTGGAATGGTAGAATTGGCAATCGTCGCTATTTCAGTATACAGGGAAGCCATCATGGTCTTAGCGAGCTCCAGATTCTGCTGATGCAGGGGAGTAGGACCATAGGTGGTAGAAAGTCCGCGCCGGGCTACATTCAAATGATCTCCGGCATTGGGCGGATTGCGTTCCCCAATCTCGTCTCTCGACTTGTTTCCTTCCAGTCGCTCCTCAAAAGCATACAACTGTTGTTTCAGGTCGTGAAGTCTTGTCGCCATATTTCCTGGCGTTGCAGGGGCCCTGCTCAAAGCTAGCTGCATGGCCGTTACTTTGTCCATACTACTATTGAGCACATCAGAAACTTTGCTTTCTTGAGTAGCTACCTCATTATAAGCCGAGATATAAGCGTTGTATTCTTCGTATGAAACGCCTTTTAGAGTGCTTTCAAAAAGAGGTTCTACTTTAAACGTAATAGGTCCATCTAATTGGGTAATCACACCGCCGACCTCCTTAGAAAGTGTTGCGGTATAGGTACCGGGCATGGCCAATGGGCCTGAATTCCACCAGGAACTGCCTCCTCCCGATGACTGCCCGGGACGGATCGCTCTGCTGCTCGGATGCCTCAGATCCCAAGCCACCCTATTAATGCCTTTTTTACTGCTGCCTTCTACATTTCTAATCACATTGTTGTTGGCATCCCGGATGGTGATCCAGATCTTGGAATCCTGTTCCCGTCGTTCTTCTTCAAGAGCATCCCAGCCTGGAAACGGAATAGAAGCATTTCTTTTTTCCAAATCTTTCTCCTTGTCTTTGCGTGCTTTAGATTTTGAAGTAAATCCTTCCGCAAGGGAATAAGTAAACCAGGCACCAAAATCAGGATTCTCGGCAAAATAGTAATCTGCTCCTGTATTACCTACCTTGTTTTTTGGAACATACCAGGGAGCTGTTCTCGTAGAGTAAAGCGCTCCTTCTTTCTTGAGGGTGGCATCAGTAATTTCACGTAAGGCACTGTAGTCGTCCAGTACGAAAAATCCACGTCCGAAAGAGGCACCAACGAGGTCATTCATTTCCTTCTGAATTACCAGGTCACGGAAGGAGATGGTTGGCGACCCGGGTACTTTGTGCCAGTTCACTCCCCCGTTCATTGAGGTGTAAATTCCTTTTTCTGTCCCCAGGAAAAGCAAGTTCCTATTTACGTGATCCTGAACCAGGCGCCAAATGATGGTATTTGCAGGCAAGTCGCCTTTGATCGATCTCCAGCTCGCCCCCTTATCGGAACTCTTATAGACATAAGTCGAAAAATCCCCTTCTTTGTGATTATCCAGGGCTACGTAAACAGTATTTTCATCAAACAAATCGGCTTTGATATCATTCACAAATGAACGTGAAGGCAGCCCTAGTCTGGTCACCGGGATGCTGCTCCAATTGCCTCCGCCATCGGAAGTGACCTGTATAAATCCGTCATCTGTCCCCGCGTAGATTACTCCTTCGCTAACAGGAGATTCGGAGAGGGAAGTAATGGTATTGTAATTAGACATGGCACCTACGTCCCATGGGTTGTCCCAGCTTTGCTGT
>JABDQM010000010.1 GCA_013042315.1 Flavobacteriaceae bacterium
AAGCCGCAGAAGGAACCATTCGTAAACTCTTCGCCAAGGATATAGGTGAAAATGCAGTTCACGGATCAGACAGTGATGAGAATGCAGCCATTGAAGGAGCATTTCATTTCTCCGGACGCGAGATCTATTAGTTAGACTTAAGAAAGTTAGATTTAGGACTTCCATCTCTGGGAGTCCTTTTTGTGTTTTAAGGATACTAGCGAAGCACAATCTTCTTCACCACCTCCCTGCCAACCTCTTCATTCAGCAGATTTACAATCTTAGATTTCCCCAGACTGAGCTCTTCCCTGAGTACAGAGGAGGAAAGGGATACAAACAGAGTGCCATTACGCAGATCGAGTCCGGTAGTATAATTATTCACCCCATTGCCCATCAGAGATACCCAGGCTTCCTTGATCAATACCTTGTCTAATCCCTTTTGTAATTTATTAGAAGAAATAAATTCCTGCAGGGCTTCATTAAGGGACACATTGTTTTTCTTCCTGACCATTTTTATTCAAAGGTTAAGGGCTCGTACCGTTTATAAATATAACGAATCTGCTCGTTATTTTTCAGAATGAGCGATGTAGCAGAAAGCGATTCAATTTCTTCTTCCCATGCACTCATTTCATTCTGATACATAATGATGTATACATCTTGTCTTGGCTCGATTTGGAATTTCTCAGCATCGTCAGAAGTGATATACTTGCTGTTGGCAAGGGGTTGAACCTTTTTGCGGTAACCCGACATGTCCGAAACTTCAAAATAGTCGACCGTCGCGCTCATCTCGTACTGCTTTTTATCCCCTGACGGGAATTCCACTTCGGAGATTTCCCAATACCCGTTGAGGTGTTTCAGGTCTTCCTTTTTCACCTTTTGGCCGCAGGAAATAAAAAGTATTACAATTAAAAAAGAACAGAGCTGTTTCATTTTACAATGGAAATATTTTATAGGTCTGATGTATCTCTTTAATGATTCTCTCCGTACGTTCAGCATGGGTATCACTGATAAAAATCTGACCAAAATTATCATCTTCCACCAAAGATATGATATGGGCAACCCTGCTTTCGTCCAATTTGTCAAAAATATCATCGAGCAGTAGTATGGGTGTGGTACCAACTAGTTTTTTTAGCAACTTGAATTGAGCGAATTTAAGAGCGATAAGGAACGACTTCTGCTGTCCCTGACTCCCGAATTTTTTAATGGGATAACTTCCAATTTGAAAATCTAAATCGTCCTTATGAACCCCTACACTAGTGTATTGTAACGCCCTGTCGCGATCAATATTCGACGAGAGCAACTCTGCCAGGCTAGCTTCGTGTAATTTAGAATTGTAAACCAGATTTACTTCTTCAGTATCTCCTGAGATCAGTTTGTACTGTTCTTTGAAAATAGGGTAGATCTCCTCTACAAATGCCACTCGCTTTTTATAGATCTCCTGCCCGTAGTTCTGCAACTGCTCGTTGTATACTTCTATGGTTTTAGGGTCATAAGTATGATTGGCCGCAAAATATTTTAATAAGGCATTGCGCTGCGATACCGCTTTCTGGTAATTCATCAGGGCGTGAAGGTATTCGGGATCCGATTGTGAGATCACTCCGTCCATAAACTTTCTCCGTGTATCGCTGCCTTCAATGATCAGGTCCCGATCGGCCGGTGAAATGATGACCAGGGGCAATAGCCCTATGTGTTCTGAAAGTCTGTCATAAGCCTTGCCATTTCTTCGGATGACCTTTTTTACATTGCGTTTTAGGGAACAGACGATCTTTTCCTCCCGATCATTGAGCGAAAAATTACCTTCAATTACAAAAAAGTCTTCCCCGTGTTTGATGTTCTGTGTGGCTATGGGATTGAAATAACTCTTGCCAAAAGACAGGTGATAAATGGCGTCGAGCATATTGGTTTTGCCCCTTCCGTTATTTCCCACAAAACAATTGATCTTGGAATCGAATTCGAACTGGATATCGGCAAAGTTTTTATAATTGAGGAGGGAAATCTTCTGAAGAAACATTAAAAGCTGAGTTGAAAATGATTTTTAGGGCCGAATAATATCCAAAAATAACAAATAAATACCCTTCGGTTTTCGATAAAAACTTTATTTTTGCGCGATCAATCCAAGGAACTATGGCGACATATAAAAAGAGGGGGTACAAGCCTCAGAATAAAGAAGAGGAAAAAGCTCTGAGAGAACAGGGAAGCACTACTGCCGAAGTATTCAGTGCATTGGATGAAAGCGCTTCCAAATCGGAACAATGGGTAGCGCGCAACCAGAATTATATCCTCGGGGTCATCGGTGTCATCGCAGTTGCCGTTCTTGGTTATTTGGGATACACGCAGTTCGTTCAAATGCCTAAAAACGCAAGTGCAGCGAATGAAATGCTATATCCGAACAGGTACTTTAACGAAGCCTTGCAGAATACTGCCGAGAAGGATTCACTTTTCTTACTCGCTCTCAACGGAGCCGAAGGGAAGTACGGCTATCTCGATATCATAGAGGAGTACTCGGGTACCCCATCGGCAAATATTGCCACTTACGCTGCGGGAATGGCCTATAAGGAATTACAGCAATACGATAAAGCCATAGAATATCTGGAACAAGTATCTCCGGATGAAGATATTACTGCCTCCCTGACCCTTGGAAGTATAGGCGACTCCTTTCTACAATTAGGTCAGACCGAAGACGCCCTCACGTATTATGAAAAGGCTTTTGCCGAGGATAACAACACCCTCACCACTCCGAGATTTTTGTACAAAGCCGGCGTAGCTGCTTTAGAATTAGATCAGAAAGACAAGGCACTGAGCTACTTTCAGCGCGTTAAAGATGAATATCCGGATTCCACTGAAGCGCAGACTATTGACGTCTTTATTGGGATGGCGCAAACTCAATAAGAAAAATGGCCACTGCTAATCGCAACCTTTCGCAATACGATAAAGATAGTATCCCTGATGCGTCCCCTTTAAGGATTGGAATTGTTGTCTCCGAGTGGAATGAGGAAATCACGGAAGGACTTTATCAAGGAGCTCATTCGACACTGCTCGATTGTGGCCTTAAAGAAGATCATCTGTTCAGGTGGAACGTGCCAGGCAGTTTTGAGCTCACCTTTGGTTGCAAGAAGATGATCGAAGAGGTAAAGCCGGACGCTGTTATTGCAATTGGTAGCGTAATCCGCGGAGAAACACAGCACTTCGATTTTGTCTGTAGTGCCACCGCACAGGGCATTAAAGACCTTAATGTCATTACAGATACCCCTGTCATATTCTGCGTTCTTACCGATGACACCCTTCAACAGGCAAAAGACAGAAGCGGAGGGACACACGGAAATAAAGGTACCGAAGCGGCCATTGCCGCCATAAAAATGGCGGTACTCGGGAAATAATTCAAACTTTCCATCTCACAATCAGTGTTAACAAATTTTGGGAACTGTGCTTCCGCACTTTTTCGATATTTAAGTACCTTTGGGGAAGGAGCGATATGGGACGATTTACGAAACTGCGAAGGAACAAGAAATACAACTACTCACCGCGATATTACGATGATAAGGGGGAAGGTAATCCCTATAAGATGGAGAGAAAACTAGACCGTTACAGGACTACGGCTGAGCCTCCCAGAGGATTAAAATCAAAGTTCAGTAGCGCGATGTCTGATCTCAGGAAGGGTGCAGACAAGAACTATAACCTTCGCTTTCTCTTGATCCTCGCTGTCCTAATCCTAATTGTTTTATACATCATCGATTTCGACCTTTCCATATTTATTTCCTGATAATGGCAGACCTTATTCAACTTTTGCCAGATCATGTGGCTAACCAGATTGCAGCGGGAGAGGTTGTTCAGAGACCTGCCTCTGTTGTAAAGGAGTTGATGGAGAATGCCGTGGATGCAAAAGCCAGTGAAATTAAACTGGTAGTTAAGGATGGGGGTAAAACCCTGATTCAGGTAATCGATGACGGAATAGGGATGAGCCCTACGGATGCCCGACTTAGTTTTGAGCGGCATGCAACCTCCAAGATCCGCAGTGCCGAAGACCTCTTTCAACTTCATACCAAAGGCTTCAGAGGGGAAGCCCTTGCCTCAATAGCAGCTATTGCGCATGTAGATATGCAAACCAGGCCGGAGGATGAAGAACTGGGAACCCATCTGCGTATCGAAGGAAGTAAGGTGGTTTCTCAGGAGGCAGCCGTAACACCAAAGGGAACATCTATTGCGGTCAAAAATCTATTCTACAATATCCCCGCCAGACGTAACTTTCTCAAATCTGACAAGGTAGAATTCCGGCATATCACCGATGAGTTTCATCGGGTAGCCCTGGCCCACCCTGGAATCAGTTTTTTCTTTTATCACAACGACAGTGAGTTATTTCATTTAAATCAAAATTCCCAGCGCAAGAGGATTATCAATATTTTTGGACACAAGACCGATGAAAAACTGGTGCCGGTACAGGAAGAGACCCAGGTAGTGAAGATCGATGGTTTTATTTGCAAACCCGCTTTCGCGAAAAAAAGCAGGGGAGAGCAATTCTTCTTTGTCAATGATAGATTTATTAAAAGTCCTTATCTGCATCACGCAGTGCAATCCGCTTTTGAGGGGCTGATCAAACCAGATTCGTATCCCGGATATTTTCTTTATCTCACCGTAGATCCCACCTCCATCGACATCAATATTCATCCAACAAAGACCGAAATTAAATTCGATGATGAACACACCCTCTACGCCATATTAAGGGCGGCGGTAAAACACAGTTTGGGCCAGTTTCACCTGGCGCCTATGCTCGATTTTGAGCAGGATCAGAACTTGGAAACCCCCTATGCATATCAAAATAAAGAGGCCGAGTTACCCGGAATAGCAGTAAATCCAGGATTTAATCCTTTTCAGCAAGAAAGGGCAACCTCTCCAGGGCGGTCTGGCACTTATACCAGGCAATCTGCAAAGGGCTGGGAAAACCTTTTTGTGGATTTGGAATCCAAGTCGAGCAGGGGAGAAGCATTCAGCAGCGTTCACTTTGAATCTGAAGCCATTTCAGGAACTATTTTCCCAACCTCCGATGAAAAGCAGGTCAATGAGGGAACTACCTTTCAACTCAGAAGAAAATACATCGTAACAACGATACGATCGGGGATGCTTATCATTGATCAGCAGCGCGCCCACCAAAGGGTACTGTATGAAAAATTTCTCCGAAGCATGACCTTGAAGGAGAGTCTGAGTCAGCAGTTGTTATTTCCGGTTTCCCTGAATTTTAGTGCTGCGGAAATCCAGGTGATAGAAGACTTACAGGATCATTTGCGCACTTTGGGTTTTGTTATCGAAATAACTAAAAAAGAGGAATTGACGATCACAGGTTTACCACCCCTTGTTCCCGAACAACAAGTGCGCCCGGTCTTAGATCACCTTATAGCTGAATACCGTCTGGGAAACGAAGCGAATAACCTGTCTCAGTCCGATATGCTGGCAAAAGCCCTTTGCGGAAGTATTTCCGTAAAGTCGGGTGATCAATTGGATTCCCTTTCTCAGCTGGCTTTGGTAAATGATCTCTTCGCCTGTAAGGAAAGCATGCTTAGTCCGTTTAATAAACCGATCTTTATCACCTTAACCGAAAACGAAATCGACAAAAAATTCAATTAAATGGGAAGACTTACCGGGGCGATTAAACATCTCCTAATTATAAACATCATCTTTTTTATAGCTACCTCTTTATTGGGGGAGCAGATGTATCAATGGTTTTCTCTTTGGTTCCCTGAAAATGAAAATTTTGCCCTCTGGCAGGTGATTTCTCATATGTTTATGCACGGAGGGTTTATGCATATCCTCTTTAATATGTATGCGTTGTGGGCCTTTGGTTCCCCTCTGGAACAGATGTGGGGAAAGAATAAATTCCTGTTTTTTTATTTTTCTGCGGGGATAGGAGCCGCTTTGATCCACACAGCGGTCAATTATTACTATTTCAATGAGGGAATGAATGTGTTGCTTTCTTCGGGTCTGACCCGCCCGGAAGTCATGGACATTATTTCTCAGGGAAAATTTAATACAGGCTGGTATGAATTGGCTTCGAGAAGTACCATTGATAACTTTCTTATGTCATACAGCACACCGGCCGTTGGTGCATCCGGAGCAATCTATGGGATTTTGGTCGCCTTTGGAATGTCTTTTCCCAATAGCGAACTATTTCTTATTTTTCTACCGGTTCCCATCAAGGCAAAGTACTTTATTCCGGTTCTCATAGGGCTCGACCTATTTTCAGGAGTTACAGGATACTCCATCTTTGGACAGGGAATAGCGCACTTTGCACACGTAGGGGGAGCGCTTTTTGGATTTATAATGATGTGGTACTGGAAGAAAAACCAGTTTAATAATAACAGATGGAACTAGGTTTATGAATACAGGCGGACTTCGATATCAATTTGCTCGACTCAGCATCGCAGAGAAACTCATCGTTGTTAATGTGGTGGTCTTTATTCTGAATGCATTACTGCCCTTCTTATTGGGCTTCCGGGGTAATGCTATTTCTCAGTGGTTTGAGTTACCCGTAGACTTGATGGACTTTATTACACAACCCTGGTCTATTGTCACCTATTCCTTTTTTCACGCTGATTTCTGGCACCTGTTCTGGAATATGTTGTTACTCTTTTTTTCAGCGCGGATTTTTATGAATCTTTTTTCGGCTCGAAAACTGATCAACGTTTATTTTCTCGGTGTGATTCTGGGCGGACTCCTATTTGTGCTCAGTTATAATATATTCCCCGTATTTATGGGATCAAAATCGGCTTTAATAGGTGCCTCAGCAGGAGTGACAGCTGTACTGATCTTTATTTGCGCCTATATTCCAAATCAGGAAGTACGAGTAATATTTTTCAATGTTAAACTCTGGTACATCGGAGCATTTTTTGTCTTGGTTGACTTAATTAGCATTCCGGCCAGTAATTCCGGGGGTCATCTTGCCCATTTGGGAGGTGCTCTCCTCGGATATATGTATGCAAGGCAACTCACCAAAGGAAGGGATATTGGGGAAGGGTTTGCAAAATTTCTCGACAGTCTTGCTGCGTTCTTTAAACCCGGGGATAAAAAGGCCCCAATGAAAACTGTTTATCGTAAAAAAGGCGCTCAGAAGAAGTCAAAGATTGACTACGACAAGGAGAGTCGGCAGCGGAAAATTGACAGCATCCTGGATAAGATCAGCAAGTCGGGCTACGAAAGTCTCTCCAAGGCGGAAAAAGACTTCCTGTTCAAGGCCGGGAAGGAAGAATAGCCCCATGACGCTCACTTCTTTTCCTGCTAAATTGATGAGATTAATTACCATCAGCTCATCCTGCCTGTTAGTTGTATTCAGCATATACATATCTTCTATAGAATCACAAGTTGTCTTTCTAGACCTTTTATTATTGTTTACTCCATATTTGGTTGGGCTAAATTTTATTCTCGGCTTTGCCTATTCCTTAAAGCGAAACAAGTTGCTCTTCTTTCCCCTTGTGGCCTTGATTGTCTGGATCTTTGTTTTAGCCCCGTTTTTGGTATTTTCCACAGACGATGAAGAAAAATCTCCTGAGGACATTTCATTATTGAGCTATAATGTGATGGAATTCATTGGTAATTACAGGGACAGGCCAAGTGATATACAAGACAAAATATTAGACTTTGTATCGGAGCAAGAGGCAGACATTGTGTGTTTTCAGGAGTTTGCTTCTACCAAGCTGAGCAGGGAAAGATTGGCAATTTATCCTTATAATTTTGTCTATTCACCCAGGGGCAATAAAAGATTTGCTCCACTATCTATTTTTTCCAGGTATCCTATTATTTCCAGTGGCTCTCTGGACTTTGAAAATACGCTCAATAATTCTATTTACGTAGACGTCTTGATAGACGCAGATACGCTGAGGATCTATAACGTCCATTTGCAGTCAATGAGAGTAAGACCTGGATCAATCAAAAGGGAGAATCCTGTCAATTTGTTAAGCCGACTTGGCAAGACGATCGAACAGCAGAAGAAACAGGCAGTTCAAATTCTTGAACACAGCGGGAAGGTAGCTCATCCTGTTGTGTTTTGTGGCGACTTTAATAATACACAGTACTCCAAAGTGTATCGCCTTCTGAAGGAAGATAAGGAAGACTCATTTCTGGAGCGTGGGAATGGCCTGGGGAACACATTGCTGTTTAAATTCTTGCCTTTCAGGATTGACTACGTTTTAGTGGACGACGAACTAGAAATAAGTGGACACCAAAACTTCGATATTCATCTATCAGACCACACTCCCATAAAGGCTACATTCCGTTTTCAAACCCCATAAGCAGACAATCCGTCCAGTCGGCTAGGATATGAATTAATAGTCCGATTCCCCATATCCTCAGAGGTTTTATCAGGAGAAAAAGTGTATACACTGCTATGGCCCAGTATTGGTGCAAAAAATGGTAATTAATACTACAACGATCGGGATCAAAAATCGGGTCGGCCAGCAAATGATCTAAATCGATCAGAATCGCAGCCAGCAGAATCAGGATCACACGCTTCTGATTGTTTTTAAAAAAAAGTAACCCCACAGCTACAGGTACAATAAAATGTATTCCGTAATGGAGAAAAAATCTAAGCATCTGTGATGTTTAAGTTTAGTTCCTGTAGGTAAGTCAAAGTGTTGGGCCCTTCGTTAAATAGAACGTCCAGGATGCTCAGGTTTGCTATAAAACCATGACGTTCCGTAAATACTTGAGTGTAAACAGGCATATCAATAGTATTAGGCTTTTTAGCATCGACCAGAAAGCGCATATCCCTGGCCTCTTCTGGAGAGGGATCATACACAGTGGTTTTATGATTAGGCAAGGTGAGATCTATTAAGGAACTTACGATCTCCATGCAATGAAAATTATGGTCGAGCAATGAAGCAGGAGCTTTTTGAAACAGCGGGGCCAAATCATCTTCATAATACTCAAAAAAGGGTGAAGAGCGATAGGCTGTTTGAAGGGAACGCCAATGCTGTCGTTGCCAGGGATAGGTATTATCGGTCTTCACTTCATTGTAATACTGTTTTCCCTGTTTGCCACCAACATGGCTGATGGGAATACTCAGCATCTGTTTCCCCTGATCGGTACTGATGTAGGTTCGATTTCTATAGGTTTGTTTCTGATAATAATCCATGACCTCCCATTCACATTCTTGCTGGGCTAGCACGGACATTGTGATTATACTAGGGAAATAAACAGGATGTAGTAAAC
>JABDQM010000020.1 GCA_013042315.1 Flavobacteriaceae bacterium
CTTGGCAGCCAATGTGATTGATGAGGGAGAAATAGAACGGGAAGCTAAGGTCACGGATTATTTACCCAACTTTAAGTTAGGAGATAAGCAGAATACCTCCAAAATTACATTTGCGAATCTTCTGTCGCATTCTACCGGAGCACCTTACCACAGTTATACCAATCTGATTGAAGCCGGAATACCCCTGTTGAAAATTGCAGAACAATTTAGAGAAGTTCAGCCTATTAGTGCTCCCGGTGAAATTTACAGCTACCAAAATGCCCTCTTTGCTCTGTCTGGAGAGCTTATCTACAAGGCAACTGGAGAGGAGATCAGAGAAGCCCTGCAAAACAGATTTTTTAACCCGCTCCAAATGTGTACCGTCAATATGGACTACGAATCGCTGCAGGAGGTCGAAAACGTGGCCCTTCCGCATTCCAGGTGGCGTAGAAACTGGAGGGCGAAAAAGTTAAATGATCACTATTATAACGCGGTTGCTGCGGGAGGCATCAATGCCAGTAGCCTGGATATGGCGAAATGGATGAAGTTACTATTGGGTCGCCACCCGGAGATCATGAAAAAGAATGCTATTGAGAAGGCTTTTAATCCCGTAGTGGAAATAAAAGGAAGAAGTAAGTATTATCACCGCTGGCCCGGCCATAAATCTTCTCATTACGGATTTGGCTGGAGAATACACAAGTACCAGGAGAACAATGGTGAGCGTGAAAAAACGATCTGGCACCACGGGGGTAGTGTTAATGGATTCAGGAATGAAATTGCCGTTTATCCCGATGATGACCTGGGAATCTGTGTCCTGCTAAACAGCCATTCGAGGATCGCAAGTACGGTTATTCCTGATTTACATCGAATAATTGCTCAGGTGCGTAAAAGTGCCCCGGCAGAGATGGCCTCTAACCACTTCCCTGAATAAGATCTATTTACATTTTCTATTGGCGATTTATCTTCTGAGTACATTAAAGGGCGACTTCCAGACCTTTAATCAATTGCTTAATTTCACTCTGTTGCGTGTAGTGCAGAAAAGATATCCTGATCACCCCGGGTGGTCTTTGGATCTCCATATCCATTAGTGGACGAACCGCATAGAAATCTCCTTTCCCCAGCATCAATTTGTGTTTCGTAAGGGAGGAATAGACCTGGTGGAGGTTCTTTTTTAAAGGAAGTATTGCAACAGTAGGAGCCCTGTCTTTCAACAGATCCGGGCCAATGATCTTAACGTCTTTTCTCGACCTTAAAAAGTCTAAAAGGGGACCAAGAAGCTGTTCTTCATGTTTGTGGAAAAGCGTATTCAAGGCATTGTTGCGTTCCGAAGGAAGTGCATCTTCTTTAAAATGATGTTTGTACACCAGATCAAAATAATCCAGTATCCCACTTACTGACGCAATTTGTGCGTGATCGGGTCCGGCCGGAGTGATTGTATTTCTGCTGATGCCCTCTTTAAAAAAATGGGACTGGTTCTCCATCTTTTCAGTCAAATCCTGCCTCACATACATCAGCCCTAAATGCGGCCCGAAAGTTTTATAAAGCGAAAACATATAAATATCGGCTCCAAGTGTTTGCAAATCAGGGAAACCATGAGGAGCTGCAGCTACGCCGTCTACTACACTGATAGCTCCTGCCGACTTTATTTTACTGCAGATTTCTCTAACCGGATTAAAGAAGCCTATCACATTCGAGCAGTGTGGGAAAGCCACCATCTTTGTCCGATCTGATAATAAAGCCTCTAAATCAGCAAGGCTCAGCATCCCTGTTTCCCGGTTTACATGCCATTCTTTTACATTTATCCCACGTTCACTCAGTCTCCGCCATGCTCCTGAATTGGCTTCGTGATCCTGACAGGAAACAACAATTTCATCTCCCTTATCCCACATAGGTCGCATAGCATGTGCCAGGACATAAACATTCTGTGTTGTCGACGGACCGAAATGGATTTCGGCCGGACTGACATTCAAATATTCCGCCATTCTTTTGTAGGACTCATCCATCATTTCTCCTGCCTTTTGTGAAGCTGGGTATGGATAATAGGGCTGTACCTTGTTTTTTGAATAAAAACTCATCAGCTTATCTAAAAACTGCTTGCAGGGATACGAACCTCCGGCATTCTCAAAAAAAGCCCAGCCCTCTAGTTCAGGCTCCGAAAATGCAGGAAATTGTTTGCGAATAAAAGAAATGTCGATTTCCATATCAAAGGATTATTGTTCTCCTCCCAAGGTACAGATTTCTTTCAATTATCAATTCAAAGGATACCAATCCTTGCTTTGAGATCAAACCTTTGCAAAGACTATCTGCCCATCTGTAAAGATTAGATAATGCTCGTAAAACTGAAAACAGTATTTTTGCCACCTATCGGAAGATCTTATGGAACAACTAACACTGACCACTCCTGCACTGTTATTCTCAGCCATTTCGCTTATTATGCTGGCCTACACGAACCGCTTTTTAGCTTATGCAGCTGTAATCAGGAATCTACACGATATTTATCTTCAGAAAAAGGACGATTCATTGATCGATCAAATCAAGAATTTGAAATTGCGACTCAATCTCACCCGCTGGATGCAGATTTTTGGAATTACCAGCTTATTGCTTTGCGTACTTACCATGTTCTTGATTTACATTGAACAACATCTTATGGCCATTTGGATTTTTGGTATAGCCCTTATCCTTTTGATCATATCCCTGGGCTTATTGATTAGGGAGATTCAGATCTCTACCCATGCCCTGGGTCTTCATTTAAAGGATATAGAGGATCACCTGAATACATAAAAAGTAGAAAGAGAACTTATTTCCGCAACTAAGAATCTGCTTTTTTCTTGTAGAGTATGTGGTAATACCATGCCGCGGCAAGGCCAATAAACGAGAAGGCAGCGAGCATCCAGAATACATGCTGATGTCCTGTAGCACCAGGCGACTCATCGAGCAGATACCCCATGGCAGGCCCTGCGAATATGTCGGGGGTATACCCCACAATGGAAATAAGGCCCACGGCAGTACCGGTTAACACCAATGGTATCTTACCCCGTTTCATCACAGCAAAGTACAACGAGCGCGAGGCGTAAACCCCTACGGCAACTACGAGAATGGAAAGAAAGAAGAGCCCTGTTGCCGAAGCATCAATGATCCCGGTTGCGAACATCAAAGCCCCAGTAAGTGATATAATAAAACTGATAAGCAACCAAAAAGTAGTTTGAGACCGATCTGCCAAAATCCCAATGGTCACCCCTATTACGGGCCTGATATATAGAAGAAAAGTTCCCACCTGCGCTGCCTCAACCTGGTCGTAAAGCATAACATCACTGGCATAAAGGGATAAAACATCTGTTATTTTATAACCTACATAGGCACAGAGAATGATCACCATCAACAGCCATACTGAAGGTAGTCGCAATACTTCCCTTACCTGTGATAAGGTGATGCGTTCCAGAATAATCGATTTTTCGATATTGGAATCGAGTTTCATAAAGAACCAAACCAGGAATCCTACAATCATCACAATTGCAGAAGAGGCCAGAATCACCATTTTAAAGGCGGCCCTGCTTTCCTCAATGGAGGCTACTGCGAGCCCTGAGGCTATCGTTTGAGAGAAAATATAGACGCCCAGAGTGCCGAAAAGGGCACCGACGAGGCCCCTGCCGCCATCGAGCAGGCCAAATGCCTTTCCCTGAGAAGTATCACCGCCCCAGACCCGTGTTGCTTTAATCATCGGGGCCCAGAACAGGAAGATGGTCGTAAAGCCCCAATAACCATAAAGAATATTGAGCGTG
>JABDQM010000027.1 GCA_013042315.1 Flavobacteriaceae bacterium
ATCAGTTTCCGTGTCTTTTCCGTACGACTTTCCGCTAAGGAGTTCCAATTCTCGCACCAGAGGAGTAAAAACGTCGGTATCGTAACTAGAGTGAACCCCTTGCAAAACCATGCACAAACGTTCAAAACCCATCCCGGTGTCTACGTGTTTTTCAGGAAGGGACTCAAGGGAGCCATCCGCCTTCCGATTGTACTGCATAAATACCAGATTCCAGATCTCAATGACCTCAGGATGATCCTGATTGACCAGCTTGGCTCCCGGAACTTTTGCTTTTTCATCTTTGGGACGCATGTCCACATGGATCTCAGAACAAGGCCCGCAAGGTCCCTGATCTCCCATTTCCCAAAAATTGTCTGCTTTGTTCCCATAGATGATCTTGTCCTCAGGGACGATTGCCTTCCACAATTCCAAAGCCTCCTTATCCATCTCCAGAGCATCCTTGTCCTTACTTCCTTCAAAAACCGATACGTAAAGGCTTTCTTTGTCGATCTTATAAACCGTAGTAAGTAATTCCCAGGCCCATTGGATAGCCTCTTTTTTAAAATAATCCCCGAAACTCCAGTTTCCCAGCATCTCAAACATGGTGTGATGATAGGTGTCCTTTCCAACTTCTTCAAGATCATTGTGCTTCCCACTTACCCTTAAGCATTTTTGGGTATCGGCAATACGGGGATATTTTGAGACGCTATTCCCTAAAAAATACTCTTTAAACTGGTTCATTCCCGCATTGGTAAACATAAGGGTGGGATCGTCTTTGATCACCATCGGAGCAGAGGGTACAATAGTGTGGCTTTTGCCCTTAAAAAATGTCAGGAAATTATCGCGTATTTCGCTCGAAGTCATATTAAAATGTAAGGTTTCGGTAATTTTAACGCTTTCTGCAAAACAATTTTTATATTTGTTTGTTTTGATACAATGGAAGCACAAAAATAGGATAAATTACCTTCATGTCTAAAGTTAAGTACTATTACGATCCGGACACGCTCTCCTATCGAAAAATTGAGCTGAAAAAATCCCGTCGATATAGGAACATCTTTCTATTTATCCTCGGTTCGGCCCTCTTTGGCTTTCTCGGATTGATCTTCCTTCTCAATACCAACATCCTGAATACCCCGAGGGAATTATCTCTGGCCCGGGAAGTAAAAAATTACGAACTCCGATTTGAACTCCTCAACAGAAAACTAGGGCAAATTGAAGAGGTTCTAGCTAATATTGAGGACAGGGACAACAATATTTACCGCCTGTATTTTGAAGCCAATCCTATTCCCGAAGAACAACGACGAGCAGGTTTTGGAGGTGTCAACCGATACAAGTCGCTCGAAGGCTTCAATAATTCCGAAATGATCATTGCGACCACCAAACGATTAGACGTGATCCAGAAACAAATGGTAATACAGTCGCGCTCCCTCGATGAAATCACCAAATTAGCTGAAGACAAAGAAAAATTATTGGCGGCAATCCCCGCCATTCAGCCCGTAAACAATGAAAACCTTACCAGGATGGCTTCCGGATACGGCTGGAGGTCGGATCCCTTTACCAAAGCGAGGAAAATGCACTGGGGAATGGATTTTACAGCGCCTAAAGGAGTACCGATTTACGCCACCGGTGATGGCACAGTAACAAGGGCAGATAACAGGGCATCCGGATATGGAAAACACATTCGTGTAGAGCACGGATATGGGTATATGTCTCTTTATGCGCATTTGAGTAATTACAACGTGAAAAGAGGGCAGAAAGTTAAACGCGGCGATTTAATTGGATTTATAGGAAGCACAGGCAGATCAGAAGCACCGCATTTGCATTATGAAGTGTGGAAAGACGGTGATAGAATAAATCCTATAAATTTCTACTACGGAAGTTTAACTGCCGAAGAATTTGAAAATATGCTGAAATACGCCAACCAGGAAAACCAATCATTGGATTAATGCACATAGAGCTCCCCGAAAAAAGATATTACGGTATTGGCGAAGTGGCCAGGGCCTTTGACGTCAACACTTCCCTGATCAGGTTTTGGGAAAAGGAATTCGATGTCCTGCAACCCAAAAAAAATGCGAAGGGCAATCGCAAGTTTACCCCTGATGATATTAAACACCTACAGTTGATTTACCATCTGGTAAAAGAACGGGGCTTTACGCTTGAAGGTGCTAAAATCCACCTGAAAGAAGAAAAGAAAAAAACACTTTCCAACTTCGAAATCATCCAGAAGCTAGAACGCGTAAAAGCAGAGCTTGTCAAAATCAAAAAACAACTGTAATGTAACAATCTACAGTTTTTTGATACAAATGAATACCTAACCTTAATTGAGAATCTTATGAAAAAATGGTTAATTCCCGTGATTATCCTGGTAGTTATTGTCTTTGGCATCTACCAATGGGCGGTCGGATTTAATAACACCGCTGTTGTAAATGAGGCCAATGCGAAAACGGCATGGTCTAATGTAGAAAGTACTTATCAAAGGCGTAATGATCTTATCGGGAACCTGGTAAAAACCGTGCAGGGAGCAGCCGATTTTGAGCGTGGAACGCTAACCGATGTTATTGAAGCCCGGGCTAAAGCCACCTCAACAAATATTGATGTCAACGACTTAACGCCGGAGAAAATGGCAGCCTTTCAGGAAGCGCAAACCGGATTGTCCTCGGCTTTATCCCG
>JABDQM010000106.1 GCA_013042315.1 Flavobacteriaceae bacterium
TTCCCTCCAGGCAGAGGCCGTTTTATCATTTGCGCTAAAAAGTTCCTGTAATTCCCGAATTACAGCTTCCTGATACTTCTCCACACTGTGGATATCAAAGTACAGCCTTCCCGTTCTCCTCATAAAAAAGTCGAGCGGCGATTGTACCATTTCGTAGGCCACACCAAACTGCAATTCTGAAAGTATAAGTCGTTCAGCAATATCTTTCTCTTTGCGTTTTTTATAATACTCCAGTATGCTTTCGCTCTGAACACCGTAGTTGGTGACCAGGTACCAGGCGTCGTGCTTGCTGAATCCATCAGGTTTTATCCGGGTGTAAATCTCGTCGATATACTTCTTTACGTGTTTGTATTTTTTAAAGTTGCTCCCACAAAGCGGAATTGAATCGGTAGAGCATTCCTTTACTTTGGTTCCTTCATCTTCCTCTATCCTTCTGACGATTCTATTCACTACCCGCTCGGCCATTTTGCGATATCCGGTGAGTTTACCCCCGGCGATGCTAATGAGTCCTGTATCTGAGGTGAAGATCTCGTCTTTCCGTGAAAGTTCCGAAGCCGATTTTCCTTCTTCGTGGATCAGCGGTCGCAAACCAGCCCAGGAAGATTCAATATCTTCCATTCCCAATTCGATATCCGGGAACATATTGTTGACGGCGGCGATGAGGTAGATAGCATCAGCCAGATCGGTTTCTACCTTATCTTTATCTGAATTGTAATTGGTATCTGTTGTTCCTACGTAGGTGATCTTACCCCTTGGGATGGCAAAGATCATACGCCCATCCGGTACGTCGAAATACACAGATTGTTTCACCGGAAGCTTTTCGTGAGGGAATACCAGATGCACCCCTTTGGTAAGATGCAGTCGTTTTCCTTTTTTAGATTGATTGATACTCCTGAGCTCATCTACCCATGGCCCTGCGGCATTAATGACGTGATTTGCCTTTATTTTATGCGATTTCCCACTAAGAAGATCTTTGTATTCAACTCCGTGCACCTTTTCATCCCGGTAGACAAAATCGGTCACCTCAGCATAGTTTAAAGCTTTGGCTCCGTGCTGTAAGCTGGTTTTAATGTTTTCAATGGTAAGTCGGGCATCGTCTGTTCTGTACTCTGCGTAGTAACCAGCTCCTTTTACTTTTTTCTTTGGAAGGAGGGGTTCGAGGGCCATGGCTTCTTTTTTTTCCAGCATTTTTCGTTTATCATCCCCGCTTACCTGAGCCAGAATATCGTAGACTTTCAAGCCTACAGAGGTCAGCCATTTCCCGTAAGATCCGCCTTCGATCAGGGGTAATAACATCTTTTCGGGTAAGACCAGGTGTGGTGCCAACTTGTGGACAATAGCCCTCTCTGAGCCCACTTCCTTTACCAGCCAGAAATCGAATTGTTTTAAGTAGCGAAGTCCGCCGTGTATGAGTTTGGTCGACTTGCTACTGGTTCCTGAAGCAAAATCGCCTTTTTCGAGAAGCAAGACCTTTAATCCTCTGGAGGCCGCATCCAAAGCAATTCCTCCCCCGGTAATTCCGCCTCCTATGACCACGAGATCAAAATGTGTTTTGGCGATTTCCCGGGTTATTGATTGCCGATTGAGATTGGAAAACGGAAGTGGTTCTTTCATAGAAATTTTTAAAAAATAAAGATAGACCTCAGACTTTGGAATTCAAAAAGTAGGGGATTAAGATTGTGTTATCCCTTAATCCAGGCGTTGAAAATCGTATTCTCTTTCTACCTTGCAGATGCGCAGCTTATACCATTGATACCACTGCGCTCTCCCGAGTTTTTGTGCCTCCAAGTGATCAGCATGATTTTTCCACCGGGCAATAGCCTCGAGACTTTCCCAATAACTGATGCTGATTCCTATGTCGTTCCTGGCCGTTTCATATCCTAAAAATCCGGGCTGTAAGGCCGCCAGGGCTTCCATTTTTTGGGCCATCTCCTCGTATCCCGCGTCGATTTCAGTTCTTTGGGTTGTAAAGATTACAGCGTAGTACGGACTTGGATTTTTCATGGCATGTATTCTTTTTCCAGAAAATATCCCACAATGGCTTCTTTCATTACAACAGACTGTTCTCCGGCCTTCAGGGGAGGTAATTCTTCCTTCACCTTGTAATGGGGCCATCCCTCTTCATCGAAGTACTCAAATTCATAATACCCATAAGGTTCCAGCAACCTACAAATGGCAATATGCATAAGGTTGATTTTCTCGTCCTTTTTAAAAGACCTGTGATACTGTCCCAATTCCTGTACTCCTACGAGGTAGATAATAGCGTCGAGTTCCAAAGGATCGCCATCGGAAAATTGCGAAGAGAGCTTAGCGACCAACTGATCCCATTGCTCTTTCAATACCTGATCTCTTGCCATTTTTATTAGAATAAAAGAAGACGATACGTCCCCACTTCATAAACCTCAAAGGTACGAATCAAAGTTCTATATTTGTACAAATCAGATGTTCGTGAGTTTTATCGACATTGTTCTTGGCCTATTACTTCTCTACGGATTATTCAAGGGAATAAAAAATGGTTTGGTAATAGAAATAGCCTCCATCCTCGCCCTTGTCGCAGGTTTGTACGGAGCAATTCACTTTTCTTATATCGTGGGGAATTACCTCGCCTCTCAATGGGATTGGAATGAACGGACTATGAGCCTCGCCTCATTTATCATCACCTTTTTTGTTATCGTGATCGCAGTGATCACAGCTGGCCGACTCCTAACAAAGATAGCCGAAATTGCGATGCTGGGCCTGTTAAATAAAATTGCAGGGGGGCTTTTTGGGGCACTTAAAGTAGCTATAATCCTGGGCGCTATGTTAATTTTTCTGGAAAGTGTAAACAAAAGCCTGAAGCTTGTCAACGAAGACACCAAGGCAGAATCTGTTCTCTATGAGCCCATCAGGAACTTAGGTGAACTAGTATTCAGTGCGGTTATTAAAAATGAATTTGCTGATGTTGAGAACGCGGAATAGATTAACTCTATCTTTTAATTACTCCAATCTCAGAGTGAGAAATTGAAGAAAAGGCACAAAACGTGCATTTCATCGAATATTTCTAACATTTAAATCCCTTTTTCAATCCTTTTTACTATCATTACGAACCTCATTTTTTAATACGAGAACCCCCACTTC
This sequence comes from Flavobacteriaceae bacterium, assembly GCA_013042315.1. Classification (GTDB taxonomy): domain Bacteria; phylum Bacteroidota; class Bacteroidia; order Flavobacteriales; family Flavobacteriaceae; genus Muriicola. Next base: position 3,118 of record JABDQM010000106.1, read on the forward strand.
TTCCTTACCTGCTTGCGAGGAACACTATAATGAGAAGAAGTCTGCATGCAATCTTATGGGCGATCTGCCTCTTCATTTCGGTATCCTGTACCAAGGAAACTGTAAATGACTCTGTGATCCCTGTTGCCTTAAATGCCGTTGAAGTAGAACAGCAACTCCTCGAAATTGTAAATGAACACAGGATTTCCCTGGGATCAGAACCGTTGCAATTCAATGCTCTGGCCTATGACTATGCCAATCTTCACAACGATTATATGATCTCAAAGGGGACTATAAGTCACGACAATTTCAGTTCCAGAGCTTCTAAGATTGCCGCTGAGACCAACGCTAAAGAAATTGCGGAAAATGTGGCGATGGACTATCCAAATGCCGCCGAAGCGTTTCAGGGCTGGTTAGAAAGTCCCAATCACAAAGACACCATGGAAGCTGATTACACCAACACTGCCATTAGTGTAAAAAAAGGCGCAGACGGCACCCTCTTTTACACACAAATTTTCTTCAAGTAAATTACAATCCCCTGCTTTTCGTATTTTTGAGAGAATCCCACTCATTTTTGATCATAAGATTAAATACACAATATGGCCATCAGACCCCCATTTAACCTCCATCAATGGATAGAAGAAAATCGCGACACGCTTAAGCCTCCTGTGGGAAATAAAAACCTGTATAAGGATGCGGGAGATTATATCGTAATGGTTGTTGCCGGCCCCAATGCACGCAAGGATTATCACTACAACGAAACCGAAGAGCTCTTTTATCAATTGGAAGGTAATATTGAAGTTCACATCCAGGAAAATGGAGAGAAAAAGTCGATGAAGCTAGGCCCTGGAGATATGTATCTGCACCCGGCGGGCATTCCCCACTCTCCTGTTAGACATGAGGGTTCTATAGGTTTGGTGATTGAAAGGAAACGGGCAGATCTCGAGGCCAAAGATGGTTTACTCTGGTTTTGTGACCAGTGCAACCACAAACTTTACGAGGCTTACTTTACTCTGGAGGACATTGAGAAAGACTTTTTAAAACACTTCGAGCATTTTTACGCTTCAGAATCTCTTCGCACTTGCTCTAATTGCGGAACGGTGATGGAAGCAGATCCCAGATTTATCGCTAATAACCAAGACTAAAACAAAAGTATGAATCTGGCTGTCAACTTCCTCCTCGGTTTTATTGCCCTACTTCACTTGTATTTTCTTTGGCTGGAAATGTTTGCCTGGACCAGCAGGGCGCCTAAAATTTTTAAAGGATTTCCAAAAGAGTTTTTTGAACCCACCAAGGCGATGGCTGCTAATCAAGGCTTGTACAACGGCTTTCTCGCCGCCGGATTGATATGGACTTTTTTTATTGAGGAGTATCCGTGGAAAATTTACATCGCGATTTTTTTTCTGGGCTGTGTTATTTTTGCCGGAGTTTTTGGGGCGCTTACTGTATCTAGAAAAATCTTTTTTATTCAGGCCCTGCCCGCCTTGATCGCGCTTATACTCCTTCATTTGAAGTAAATCTTTTGCCCTGTCAACTGTATCAGGAGTAGCGCTACAACATCTTAATTATTTGTAGCTTTGCAAGCAAACGAATTTTTCAAAATTAAACAGACTCATATGGCAACTGCAACGGTTGATTCAGGAATACAAGACGCCCTTAAAGCATTAAAAATAAAAGAGCTCAACGACGGTACTTCAACGGGTTCCAAATTCTTTTCTTCGGGAGAGATCATTGATTCCCATTCCCCAGCAGATGGCTCATTGATAGCTCAGGTACGTACAACTACAAAGTCGGACTACGAAGAGGTGATGGCTAAAGCCGGGGCTGCTTTTATTGAATGGCGTCAAAAACCTGCCCCCTTGAGGGGTGAGGTGGTGAGACAGTTTGGGCAGCGGCTTCGCGAATTGAAAGAACCCCTTGGCAAACTGGTTTCCTATGAAATGGGCAAATCTTATCAGGAAGGCCTTGGGGAAGTGCAGGAAATGATTGATATCTGTGATTTTGCCGTTGGCCTATCAAGGCAATTGCATGGACTTACTATGCATTCTGAACGGCCGGGTCACCGAATGTATGAACAGTATCATCCCCTTGGAATAGTCGGTATTATTTCGGCTTTTAATTTTCCCGTTGCCGTATGGGCCTGGAATACTGCCCTGGCTTGGGTTTGTGGAGATGTATGTGTTTGGAAGCCTTCTGAAAAAACACCCTTGTGCGGAATCGCCTGTCAGAATATCATCGCGGAAGTATTGGAAGAGAACAACTTGCCTGAAGGGATCTCTTGCCTGATAAACGGAGATTACAAGGTGGGCGAATTAATGACACACGATAAACGCATCCCTCTGGTCTCAGCCACAGGTTCTATCCGTATGGGTAAAATCGTGGCTCAGGCAGTAGGAGGCAGACTGGGTAAATCCCTTTTGGAACTCGGTGGGAACAATGCCATAATTGTTACTCCAAATGCCGACATTAAAATGACCATTATCGGAGCTGTATTTGGTGCAGTAGGGACTGCCGGACAACGTTGTACCTCAACCAGAAGGCTCATCGTTCACGAATCAGTTTACGACAAGGTGAAAGAGGCACTAACAGCCGCCTACAGTCAATTGCGCATTGGTAATCCTTTAGATGAATCTAATCACGTAGGGCCCTTAATTGACAAAGATGCGGTTAAGAATTATCAGTATGCCATTGAACAGGTCGTGGCCCAGGGAGGAAAGCTGCTTGTAGAGGGTGGAGTATTGCAGGGAGAAGGTTATGAGAGTGGCTGCTATGTAAAACCTGCCATTGCCGAAGCTGAGAACTCTTACGAAATCGTACAGCACGAGACTTTCGCTCCCATTCTTTATTTGATCCCGTATTCCGGAGAAGTAGACAATGCTATCGCCATCCAAAACGGAGTGGTACAGGGTCTGTCTTCGGCTATTATGACCAGTGACCTGCGGGAGGCAGAAAAGTTCCTTGCAGCGTCGGGAAGTGATTGTGGTATCGCTAATGTTAACATCGGTACTTCCGGAGCGGAGATCGGCGGGGCTTTTGGCGGGGAAAAAGAAACCGGTGGAGGACGCGAATCGGGATCTGACGCCTGGAAGATTTATATGAGAAGACAGACTAATACGATCAACTATACTAAAGATCTTCCTTTGGCTCAGGGAATAAAGTTTGATCTGTAAGCTGAATCATCGATTTATTATTTAGCTAAGGACGAATCGTGTTGATTTCGTTCTGAAGAAGTATGGGTTTTTTTAATATCTTGTAAGGAGATTTATCTAACCATTACATTCATGTCTAAAAAAACAACCAATATCATAGGGATAATTATCACCCTATTGGCCGGCATCTATTTCTTTGTAATGTATTGTAGTCAGTGTTCCTGAAGAGTAATTCGGAATATGTCGTAAACTCTTTTGGTGAGTTTGTAAAGGGGCGGTGAATTAAACAGATCTTAACACAAACTAAAATTCTACCTATGGACTTAGAATATATGGATATCTGGTGCTGGCTTATCCCTTTGAGTGTAGGTCTTATCTGCGGTTTTTTTGGTTACCTCATCGGCCGAGGGGCAAATCCGACTGTCGATTATGATTCACAAATAAAAAAGCTTCGACAAGAAAATGAAAAAGCCAAGGCAGATCTCGACAAATGCGAACAGAAATTGGCTGCCGGTTCTGCCCTAAACAACGGTGATTATACCGTTTATGACGCTACTGAGGCAAAAAAGTACATGGGGAAGTCTATTAAACTTGACGATCTTTCCCTGATAGAAGGTATTGGACCAAAAATCAGAAGCCTGTTCCACAATTACGATATAAGAACATGGAAGGCCTTGTCGGAAACCAGCGTGGCCAAATGCCAGGAAGTGCTCGACTCCGGAGGAGATCGATATAAAGTTCACGACCCTGCTTCATGGCCCATGCAGGCAAAAATGGCCGCAGAAGGTAAATGGAAAGAACTCGCCAAGTGGCAGGACGCACACAAACACGGAAAGCTTTAAATAATAAGTTGTCCCTAAGTGTCTGTTTTAAATAACACCATTGGCCTGAACCCAATTGAAGCGATACTGGTCCTCAGGAAACTTCATGCGTTCGGAAATCCGCTGTAAACGATCGGGAAGTTTCATTAAATAATCTCGCGCTTTTTCAGCCTCTTCATTTAAGCCTCTTATCGTTCCCATTTCCCAATACGCGTTTAATTTTTTCAGGATCTCTATATAATCCTGAGAGGTATAGACCCCTAATCTCTGGGCGCAATTTGAAAAATTCTCAAAGGCGGCGCCAATCGCTCCTCCTGATTCCCTCAAAAAGTGGGCAGGCATTACAATTTTAAACTTCATCATATCGGCAAAAGCGAGGATCATTCCATTCGGATCATGACCGAGAATAGTTTTTACAAACTCCCGGTAAGCGAGGTGGTGTCTCATTTCATCCCCGGCTATAATAGCGCACATTTTACCCAGCAGTAAATTTCCTTTTTTCTTGGCCATTTGGCCCACTCTCTTATGCGATATGTTAGTGGCTAATTCCTGAAAAGTGGTATAGATAAAATTCTTATAGGGGTCCCGGTCTGTTCCGATATCAAACCCATCGTTGATAAGGTACTGAGTAGAGATTTCAACCTGACGCATATTGACCCTCCCTGAAAGGTAGAGGTATTTGTTTAGCACATCGCCATGCCTGTTTTCTTCTGCCGTCCATGCTCTTACCCATCTGGACCAGCCGTTGTTTTCCTTTGCGTGCTGATTGATCCCTTCCACATCCATCAGCCAGGATTCGTAAGTTGGCAAGGCTTCTTCTGTAATTGTATCCGCCACTAGAGTTACCCAAAAGTCGTATCCCAGCTCTTTAGCCTCTTCCCTGATCTGCTCTACGGCATCAAAAAAACCTTCGCCCTGTGAATCTGGCAAGAAATCGGACGGTTGCCAAATTTCATCCGGGGGAATAAGAAATGAGTCCATAAAGCCCGAAACTTGCGGCTCAATTGCATCCATCACTTCTAAGCGAATATTCTTCATCTTTTACGTCTTTATAACAAAGTACGACAATATAAGGTGGAAACTGTATTAAAGGATTACCAAAAATTTAGTTTCGGCCATTTTCATCGGGATAAAAAGTATGCACCGCGTCACTCTGCCAATATTCTTTGGTAGCTGCATCCATAACCGTTAAGGGTCCTTTGTAAGCCGCTGCAGTATCTATATTCCAAACATTGGCTGCCTGATAAGGAGTAGACTTGCCAATCTTACTCAGAGGGGTATGTCCTATGTAGATCTCAGAGTAGTGCAATAATCGTTTTGGATAGCAAACACTGTCTTTGGAAATTTTTGGGTCCAACGCCAGTGCCAGTTCCCAAAGCGTTCGATCCCAATAAAAGGTCTTTGAAAAGTACTCAAAATCAACTCCCTTCAAATTGGTAAATCCGGCGTGAAGGAACAGCCGTTTCTTGTTGTCCAAATGGTAATTTCTAAGTGATTCATAGAAGGGTAAATGAGCCTTCTTAACCTCATCACCTGCCTTCTCATAGGAATCTATAGTGGCCTGTCCTCCATTCATCAACCACAAGGGGTTGTGCTCACCTGTTTCAAGCCAGTGATAACACAGATCGTCGTGATTTCCTCTGAGAAATATGCAGTTGTGGTCTCCTTGTAATTTTATCAAGTATTCTACGGTCTCCACAGCCTCACTCCAGCCATCCACATAGTCGCCTAAAAAAATAAGCAGGTCGTCCCGGGTTACGCCTGCTCTTTCCAAAACCTGTGGAAGGGCTTTGGCCCCTGCATGTATATCACCAATAACAAGAGTTCTCATGGCGCAAAAATCGCAAATTCTCCTTGGAAGTCATCACTCCCCAGCTA
>JABDQM010000034.1 GCA_013042315.1 Flavobacteriaceae bacterium
TTCTCATAGGCCAGATCATAATTCACGACGCGGTTGTAGGAATCCAGGAACTCTTCCATTTTACCTGTAACCCAAACCATTCCGAACAAAAGCAGTGGAATTGTAAGGTATTTGGCGTATTTCAACCCTTTTTTGATATCAATAGCCTGTTGGAACGGTATTGGGGTTAATTCATCAGATCGCTGTTCAATGCTCGCTAGCAGTAGTTCCGTCCGTTGCTTGTCTTCTGCCAATTCCAACAGATTCAGAAGTCGATCCCCAACCTGGGGAAAATGGTTTCCGATTATTTGCGCTGCGTTTCTGAGCTCCAGGCCTTTCCTCAATTTGAAAAGAAATAAGAGCGGTATCCCCAGGTATTTTATGAATAAAAAAGCGGTTGTTACTATCGCTGTTATAAAGACTATTGTTCTAAAACCACTTCCCATCCAAAGGAAATACTCCAAAGTGAGCAAAACCATCCAAAATAATATCGCTAGCACTAAAAACAGGAAGCCTCCCTTTATCATCTGTGTTTTGTAGTACTTCCTGACAAAGACCGCGAGTTTTTGCAGTATGTTATCGTAACTCTTCAAATTCCGTTATATTTAATACCAAGATACCGGATATGCCCTTATAGAGGCGTAAAAATTTGTTAAAAAGCTTAAGGTGAACGATTTAAAATACTTGGCGGCACTTACGATACCTCTCTCTGCGCTAATTGGCATTTCTCTGGAAGGACTTTGGAGTTTTTTAACTCCGGTTTACGCCTTTGGATTAATCCCATTTCTCGAAATTCTTTTGCCCCAGGACGCCAGAAATTACGATCAGGCCACTAGGGATAAACGATCAATGAATGTACTTTTTGACTGGTTACTATATCTTAATGTACCTATCGTTTTTGGCTTGCTTATTTATTTTTTGTGGTCGGTGTCACAAGGGAGTTATGCGATATATGAGATGATCGGACTTATGATATCCCTGGGTATAGTCCTTGGAACCAACGGCATTAATGTGGGCCACGAACTAGGTCACAGACAGGAATCTGTTGAGCGCTATCTGGGAAAGTTACTTCTCCTTCCCTCTTTATATATGCATTTTTATATCGAGCATAATTTTGGGCATCACGTTCACGCTGCTACAAAGGAAGATCCGGCTACGGCCAGGTATAATCAAACCGTGTATTCGTTCTGGTTTAGTTCAGTGAGCAGGCAATACATCAAAGCCTGGAAGATTCAACGAAGATTACTGCAATCTCAAAATCTTTCTTTCTATTCTGTAAAGAATGATATGCTCTGGTCCTTATTGATACAATTTAGTTATTTGGCTACCGTCTATTTCCTTTTTGGAATTCCGGGATTGTGGTTCGCCCTGGGAGCGGCCGTTGTAGGCTTTTTACTCTTGGAAACCGTCAATTATATTGAACACTACGGCCTGCTTCGTAAAAAACTGCCCTCCGGCCGCTACGAAAGGGTTAGGGAAGTGCATTCCTGGAATAGCAACCACGTTATGGGGCGTATAATTCTATATGAACTTACCAGGCACAGCGACCATCACTATATTTCTTCTAAAAAGTATCAGGTTCTCGATTGCCATGAAGATTCTCCGCAGATGCCTTTCGGTTACCCCACCTCAATGGTCCTGTCTCTTATTCCTCCACTGTGGTTTTCAATTATGAATCCCCGAATTCCAGGACCTATGAAAAGTGATTTTGTTGCGGATATAAATCCGTTGTCTGCTTAGCCAGTGCATTAAGCTTCTTATTTTTGGCATTCGGATGCTTCCTCCTATCTTTGCCACCTGATAAAATGCCCAATGAATAAAAACATCCGCGTACGCTTTGCTCCTAGTCCAACAGGCCCACTTCATATTGGAGGGGTCCGAACGGCACTATTCAATTACTTGTTTGCGAAAAAAAACAAGGGAACTTTTGTCCTGAGGATTGAGGATACCGATCAGAATAGATACGTGGAAGGAGCCGAGGAGTATATCATTGAGGCCCTCAATTGGTGCGGGATTCCCTTTGATGAAGGACCTGGCAAAGAGGCCAATTATGGTCCTTATCGCCAAAGTGAACGAAAAGATCTCTATAGAAAATACGCTGAACAACTCGTAGATAACGGCAAGGCATATTATGCCTTTGATACAGCAGAAACTCTTGATTTCCACAGGAAAAATCACGAAGAAAAAGGGAAGACTTTTATTTACAACTGGCATAACCGCGAAAAGCTTTCGAATTCCTTAACCTTGAGTAAGGAAGAGACCAAGGCCAGAATTGAGGCAGGGGAGGAGCACGTTATTCGTTTTAAAACGCCTTATGAAGATACCATTCAGTTGCAGGACGAGATCCGCGGTGAGATCAGTATTGATGCTTCTCTATTAGATGACAAAGTATTGTTCAAGGGCGATGGCATGCCCACTTATCACCTGGCCAATGTTGTAGACGACCATCTTATGGAGATCACCCATGTGATCAGGGGAGAAGAATGGCTTCCGTCTCTGGCTTTACATTGTCAATTATACGAAGCTTTTGAATGGACTCCGCCTGTTTTTGCCCACCTTCCCCTTATCATGAAACCAACAGGGAAAGGGAAGTTGAGTAAAAGAGATGGTGAAAAAATGGGGTTCCCGGTATTTCCCCTTTCGTGGAATTCCTCTGTGGGTTACCGAGAGGCGGGATATTTTCCTGAGGCGGTTTTAAATTTCCTTGTTATGCTCGGATGGAATTCCGGAGATGATAAAGAAATCTATTCCTTGTCGGAATTGATTGCGGCCTTCAGCCTGGATCGTGTTCACAACTCCGGGGCGCGTTTCGACCCTGAAAAGACCAAATGGTACAATCATCAGTACCTACAACAAAAAACGGATGCTGAGCTGGCCGTTTCCTTTATGCCTTTACTCGAAGAGAAGCTGGGGTCGCTTCCAGAACACATTGATTTAAAATATGTTACTTCAGTTGTCTCGCTCATAAAAGAGAGGGCTGATTTTATCAATGATTTTTGGGAACTGAGTTCATACTTTTTTACAAGACCCCAGCAGTACGAGGAAAAAGCAGTGAAAAAACAATGGAAGGAACGAACTCCCGAGATCCTCACTAAGCTGGTTGGGGTGTTGAATGATATCCCAAATTACGATTCTGAAAACATCGAGAAATCGGTCAAAAACTGGATAGGAGAGGAGGGTTTGTCTTTTGGAATGGTGATGGCTCCTTTGCGATTGGTTATTGTGGGCGGACTCAAAGGTCCTCATTTGTTTGATATTCTCGCCATGATAGGGCGGGAAGAAAGCATAAAGCGCATCGATTTGGCGTTAAAGCAATTGTCTTAAAAATAGGATCAATTCCTTTTTTATTTCATCTGAAATAAGGCGTATATTGTAACAAATACGTTTTTTTAGCGACACATTAGTTACACTATTTCCAATACACTTTCTAAATCAATAAATCTTATGGGTAATTTTATTCTTATTCCGATTCTATTTGTCGGACTCCTTATTCTTCTATTGTCGTTTTTTGTCGTAAAACAACAAACGGCTCTTATTGTAGAACGTTTTGGTAGGTTCCATAGTGTTCGAAATTCTGGTCTTCAAATGAAGATTCCCCTGGTGGATCGCATAGCCGGCCGTGTTAGTTTAAAAATCACACAACTCGATGTCATCGTGGAAACCAAAACCCTTGACGACGTATTTGTGAAGCTCAAGATTTCAGTGCAGTACGTTGTGATCAGGGAGAAAGTATACGAAGCCTTTTACAAATTGGAATATCCACATGAACAAATCACATCCTATGTTTTTGATGTGGTTCGTGCCGAAGTTCCTAAAATGAAACTCGATGACGTTTTTGTTAAGAAAGATGACATCGCTATTGCTGTAAAAGCAGAACTGCAGGATGCGATGCTCGACTATGGATATGACATTATTAAAACCTTGGTGACGGATATTGATCCTGATGCTCAGGTTAAAGCCGCCATGAACCGGATCAATGCCTCAGAAAGGGAAAAGATCGCCGCTCAATTTGAAGGGGATGCAGCGCGAATCCTAATTGTTGAAAAAGCCAAGGCGGAAGCCGAAAGTAAAAGACTTCAGGGGCAGGGGATCGCCGATCAGAGAAGAGAAATTGCGCGTGGTCTTGAAGAATCTGTGGAGGTTCTTAACAAGGTGGGTATCAATTCTCAGGAGGCGTCTGCGCTGATCGTTGTGACGCAACATTACGATACGCTGCAGGCCATTGGTGAAGAAACAGACACCAATCTTATCCTCCTTCCCAATTCTCCTCAGGCAGGAAGTGATATGCTCAACAATATGGTCGCCTCCTTTACCGCGAGCAATATGATAGGTGAAGCCATGAAAAAAGATAAGCCCCAGAAGTAGGGAAAAGAAATAAATTAAAAAAAGCCTGAAGATTCAGATCTTCAGGCTTTTTTGTTCCTAATTAGGATTAAAATTCAGAATTTTCGTTTTAGAGCCCTTTCTGGGCGCTTTTAGGAGCTTCTCAATAGTATTCTCTTCCTAAATCCAGATATCTTCGCAGAACACCTCTTGTGAATCTGAATTCTATCTGATAAACTTATTGGTATGTTGTACTAAATAGTTTTTCTCTATTTATCCTTTATTCGCAATTTTTGCCCAGCTGTCCCTTAAAGGAACTGTCCGGTTAAAAACTAACTTCTCTGCTGTTGAATCAGGATCAATATTGAAATATCCGAGTCGCTGGAACTGAAAATGTTCCTCGACTTTAGCTGATGAAAGGCTAGGCTCTACTTGGGCGGTTATAATTTTTAGGGAATCGGGGTTTACAAAATCCATAAACTCTTTATCCTTATGCGTATCCGGAGATTCATCTGTGAAAAGCCTGTCGTACACCCGCACTTCAGCTTCAATGGCATGTGGTACAGAAACCCAGTGCAGAGTTCCCTTTACTTTGCGCAGACTCTCCTCGCTGCCACTCCCGCTTTTACTTTTAGGATCGTAAGTACATTGTATTTCTGTAATGTTACCATCCGCATCCTTAGTACAACTTTCAGCCTTAATGATATATCCGCTCTTTAATCGAACCTCTCCCCCCAATTTTAGTCGGAAAAACTTTCTGTTTGCCTCCTCCCGGAAATCTTCCTTTTCAATATATATTTCCCTGCTAAATGGTATCTCGCGAAAACCTGCAGTTTCATCCTCAGGATTATTTTCTGTTTTCAACCATTCGGTATTTTCTTTATCGTAATTGGTTATTACGACTTTGACGGGATTTAGGACAGCCATAACCCTAGGCGCCTTTTTGTTCAGATCTTCCCGCACATGAAATTCCAATAAGGAAACATCTATAAGATTTTCTCTCTTTGCAATCCCTATGGTGTCTGCAAAATTCCGAATAGCCTCAGGAGTATAACCCCTTCGTCTCATCCCTGATATTGTCGGCATTCTGGGATCATCCCATCCGTTTACAACATTTTGTTCTACTAGTTGAAGCAGTTTTCTTTTGCTGACAACCGTATGACTTAAGTTTCTCCTGGCAAACTCTCTTTGTTTTGGCCTTACTTTATCCTCATCAACTACTTGGTCTAGAAACCAATCGTAAAGTTCTCTGTGGGGCGCAAATTCTAAGGTACATAGAGAATGCGAAACCTGTTCAATATAATCGCTCTCCCCGTGTGTCCAGTCGTACATAGGATAAATACACCAATCGGTATTTGTGCGATGATGGACTTTGTGCAAGATGCGATACATAATCGGATCTCGCATAAGCATATTGGAAGCTGCCATATCAATTTTGGCCCTGAGGACGTGACTTCCCTCGGGATATTTACCCTCTTTCATCCCGGCAAAAAGCTCGAGATTTTCTTCAGTGCTCCTGTTCCTGTAAGGACTGTTAGTCCCAGGTTCTGTGGGAGTTCCCTTCTGTAACGCCATGTCCTCAGAAGGCTGACTATCCACATAGGCTTTTCCGTCTTTGATCAGTTGAACTGCCCAATCGTAAAGCTGTTGAAAATAGTCTGAAGCATAGCATTCACTTTCCCAGCTGAACCCAAGCCAACTCACATCCTTCTTAATGGCGTCTACAAACTCCTTTTCTTCCTTTACGGGATTTGTGTCGTCAAATCTAAGATTGACGGGGGCTGAGTAGCGCAATCCCAGCCCAAAATTAAGGCAAATGGAGCTTGCGTGCCCAACGTGCAAATAGCCATTGGGTTCCGGAGGAAACCGGAATCTCAAATGCTTTTTTGGAAAGCCTGCGTCGAGGTCTTCCTCCACGATATGTTCAATAAAATTGAGTGCTTTTTTTTCTTCGGACATACCCCTTGATTAGAAGCTGCAAAGTTAAGAAAAATGGGGGTATAAGGCCCATAAAAAAGCCTATCCATACAAATAGAGCCATTTCACAACATATTTATTCAGGCCCACAACATTAAATTCTTCCCGCGGTATATATATGACATATTTGTTAATGAATACTATGGGATATAGAAAATCTGGTGGAAACGAAGAAAATTACACCAGCGTAGTCCCCCAAAACTACACCCACTTATGAAAACAAAATTACTAAACAACTTACGGGTTTTGCTGTTGCCAGTCTTCCTACTGGTTTTGAGCAATATGCAGGCCCAGGTGCTCAACGCTCCCGTTGCGGCTCCAAACCAGACCCCTCCACCAGGCGCTACGCCCTGGAACCAGGCATGTGCCTCTTCAACATTCAACGATTACTGGGTAAGATTCACTTGGAATCCCCCAATGGTAAACACAGATAATGAATTTATTCTGGAACTCTCTGATGCCACGGGCGACTTTAGTAGTCCGGTTGAATTAGCCAGAGATGGAAGTAAAAATCTCGTTTTTGACTTCTATATGCAATTCGCCGTGCCTACAGACACCCGCGGTGAGGCTTATCGCCTTAGAGTGCGAAGTACAAGTCCGGCCGTGACAGGTCCGGCTTCGGATCCTTATCCCATGTATTACATCAGTGTAAACACCGGATTAACCATTAGGCCTCAAGGTCAGGCTGATTTTGGCGATGGTACTGCGGAAGTGTGTGATGGAAACTCGATCACCCTTGAAGTATACGACCTGGCTAATGCCGATACCTACTCCTACAATTGGTATCGATCAGGAACCCTGCTTGCTGAGAAATCGGAATCGATTACCGTTACATCTTCAGGGATGTACAATGTTGAAATCGATTACGGAGCTTGTTCAGGCTCTGGTAATACACTATCCAATATAATAGATGTAACCACAGGCACCAGCCTGGGTATTGCGATTAACCCTCCCGCTAAAACTGATCTTTGTTCAGGCGAAACCCAGCCATTGGAGGCTAATATCAATAATCCTAGTCTAACCTATACATGGTATCAGAATGGTGCCGTAATTCCATCATCAAACAATTATATCTATACTGTAGACGCCTCGAGCCCTGGTTTTGAAGGCGATTATCAGGTAGAGATTTTCGGACCAGGAGCGTGTATTGAGCGTTCTGCCGCGGTGACCATTACCAATGCAGGTAATTTCACTGTAACCAGGGATAATGCCGCAAGCGTAGTATTGCTTCCCGGACAAAACACCACATTAAGCGTTAGTACGGATGCCACTTCACCTACCTACCAATGGTACAGAGATGGTAGTCCGGTTGCCGGAGCAACATCTTCAAGTCTGGTGGTTAGTGATACTGAAACCGGTAGTTATTTTGCCAGGGTCACCCTCAGTGGTGGTGCCTGTACTTCAACTTCTTTGGATTCGGAAGTAACTGAAGTAGTTACTCCTGCATCTTTTGAACTACTCATTGACTATGCTACCTCTTATACAGATTGTGAAAATACAAGTATTGTCTTAGAAGTAGCTACCATTAATGCGGTAGACTCCGGAGGCAATAGAACTGACGTGACCAGTTCAGTGATCGGAGATTTTTCTTATCAATGGAAAAAAGATGGAGTAAATGTTTCCGGTGCTACAGCCAGTTCCTTGAGCCTTACGGATCCTTCTGAAAACGGGGCTTATGAACTCGATGGCAACATTAGTACTTATTCGAGCACCTCTAATTCATTAAATGTGCAATTATTGGTCAATGAAACGCTCACAATTAGCAGTACCGGACTTGTGAACTGTGGACCCGCAGAACCTATAACAATAAGCACAACCACCGATCTGAGTGGAGAAACCTTTAGCTGGTATCAAGACGGTGCTGATATGGGAGTATCTACTCCTGAACTTTCTGTAATCGAAGCAGGCACATACCAATTGGTATTAATGCGAAATGGATGTCCCTTACCTTCAAATGAGATTGTTATTTCACCTTTCGACGAAGACCTTATTGTACTTGATCCCGGAGCGGATATCGTATTTCCAGAAGGCGGTTCCCGAACTGTTACTGCCACAGGAGGTACAAGTTATCGCTGGCTCGATAGCAATAATGTGGAAATGAGCAGTGGTGCTTCCATGACTTTTACTACAGAAGGTGATTTTGTCCTAATTGCAGATGTCGGGAATTGCCAAGTGATAAGAAATATAAACGTGACTTACCTGGACACCTTTAAGGTGCCTAATGTAATTACCGTCAATGGAGATGGAGTTAATGATCAATGGATCATTCCGAACACTTATTCCAATAAAACAGATGTAAATGTCATCATTTACAATGAAAAGGGCGTTGAAGTCCTGAACGAATTTAGTTATCAAAATAACTGGCCTTCATCTTCTGTCACCTTTGCGAAGCAGAACATGGTGTTCTTCTACAAGATCAGGAACGGAGCTGAAGTGCTAAAACAAGGAACAATTACCGTTATACGTTAAGCCAACCAATGAAACCAAGAATAATCCTCTTAGTAATAGTATGCGTGATGGCCTTCCTGGGCGTAAAAGCTCAGGACGACAATCCGTTTATTACCTATGATGTCCCTTCACAGAATCTGTTGAAGTTCAATCGGTTTTTGATCAACCCTACCTTTTCAACGGTAAGGGAAGACAAGTCGTACATCAACCTCCTCCACAGAAATCAGTCGGTTACTTTTGACGATAACAACCAGACGTATTTCCTGAGTTATAGCGGACGGATGGGTGACCGCACAGGTTTAGGCCTGAGTCTTTACACTCAGCGAGAGGGAATTGTAAGTAATTACGGAGTGCTCGCCAATTACGCCTACGGTGTTAAGCTCAGCGATAAGAGTAATTTCACCTTTGGTGCAAACGTTTCCTATTACAACAGTGGGTTCGATCAGAATAGGGCTAACCCTGTGGAAGAGGATCCGCTTTTAGGTGGTTTCCAGGATGTATCTCTTCTTTCTTTTCAGCCCGGATTCAACCTGTCTTATGGGAAATTCGACTTTGGACTTTTTGCTGAAAACCTTTTTGACTACAACCTGAAATCGCAGGAATCCGTATCAGATTTTCAAGACAAGACTTTTTCAGGTCACTTACAATATACCCATCAGTTTGAAAACGCTTCTGGGATTTTAGAAAATGGCCGACTTATGCCTCTGGCCCGAGCCAGAAAGGTAGGACAAGACGATTTTGTCCTTGGAGGAAATCTCATATTGGACCTACCAAAATTAGGGTGGATTCAAGGGGGTTACGACAGTTTTTACGGAGCTTCTGCCGGAGTTGGTTTTAACTTAAATAAAAGGCTTTCTATTGGGTATACCATGGAGAAAGGCCTCTCTAATAACTTCGACAACTTTGGAGTTACCCACGAACTTTCCTTTGCCTATTCAATTACACCAAACCTCAGCGAAGACAGGGTAATGCTTGAAGATTCTGAAGAGGCCCTCGCTCAGAATGAGGAAGATCAAGAAGGTCTTCTGGATGAGAACCTGACCGATAAAGATGAGGAAATCCAAGAACTCAAGCGCCGCCTGGCAGAAAACGATGCCATTCTTGCGGAGCTTATGTACAGGCAGGATTCTATTGAAAGTAATCGCCAGAAAGACCTGGAAGACCGCTTTGAAAGGGTAATGCGTATGGTGCGAAGGGAGACCTCTGGTGACAGACCTGATTTAGAACAGAGGGCTGAAGAAATGTACTTTATCAA
>JABDQM010000040.1 GCA_013042315.1 Flavobacteriaceae bacterium
TTAATATCGTGTTCAGCGCAAATTCTTGAGAATTTGGAGTTTTCGGATAAAAATCCGTATCCAGGATGTATTCCATCGGCATTGGTAATTTCCGCTGCAGCGATGATATTTGGAATTTTCAGATAGGATTCACTACTTGGGGCCGGACCTATGCATACGGCCTCGTCTGCAAAGCGCACATGGAGACTTTCTTCGTCTGCCTTAGAGTATACGGCTACGGTCTTGATCCCCATTTCCTTACAGGTACGAATAATTCTCAGAGCAATTTCACCTCTGTTCGCAATAAGTATTTTCTTAAACATAATTACCTCATTTTCAATGACCAGGTCAATCTGTTCTCCCCTCAGGGACTAAACAGCCCTGGTGCTGTTATTATGTATTAGGATGGGTCTACCAGGAAAAGTGGCTGATCAAACTCCACGGGGGAGGAATCATCTACAAGGACTTTTACAATTTTTCCTGACACTTCTGATTCGATATCATTGAATAGCTTCATTGCCTCAATAACACATAGCACATCACCAACGGCGATATTGTCACCAACTTCCACAAATGAAGGTTTATCCGGAGAAGGCTTTCTGTAGAAAGTACCGATAATAGGTGATTTAATAGTTACGTACTTCGAATCTTCTTCCTTTTTAGCAGGAGCTGCCTCCGCTGCAGGTGCCGGTGCCGCCTGTGCCGGAGGCGCAGGAGCCGGTGCCATTGCTGCAGGGACTTGGTGAATATAGGTAGTTTCCCCTCCAGAATCTGCACTCCCTGTTCTGATCGTGATCTTAATCTCATCGGTTTCCAGTTTTACTTCACTGGCACCAGATCTCGCCACAAACTTAATTAAGCTTTGAATCTCTTTAATATCCATGGAATTCTTATTTGATTAGTTCTTGCTTAGTTATATGCCCATTTTAAATATATAGAGCCCCAGGTGAAACCACCGCCAAAAGCGGCAAACACCAGGTTGTCTCCTTTTTTCAACTGCTTTTCATAATCGCTCAGTAAAAGCGGTAAGGTAGCAGAGGTAGTATTGCCATATCGCTGAATGTTCATCATCACTTTAGCAGGATCAAGACCCATTCTATTCGAGGTGGCATCAATAATTCGTTTATTCGCCTGGTGAGGAACCAGCCATTGTACGTCATCGTGTGAGAGATCATTTCTTTCCATGATGCGCGCTGCGACATCTGCCATATTTGAAACGGCAAATTTAAAAACCGACTTCCCATCCTGGAAGACGTAATGCTGTTTGTTCTTCACAGTTTCTTCTGAAGGTGGAAGCAGAGATCCGCCGGCTTCAATTTTTAGAAACTCTCTTCCATTGCCGTCAGACCTGAGGTACTCATCAAGTAACCCCAATCCCTCCGTATTCGGTTCAAATAAAACCGCACCTGCTCCATCACCAAAAATAATACAGGTGGTCCTGTCTGTGTAATCGAGGATCGATGACATTTTATCAGCCCCGATCAGCAGTACTTTTTTATACTTCCCTGATTCTATATAGCGAGCAGCCGTAGACATCCCGTAGAGGAAATTACAACATGCAGCCTGCAAATCATAAGCAAAAGCATTCACTGCTCCAATTTTACTAGCCACGTAAACCGCCGTTGATGCTACTGGAAGGTCTGGAGTGGCCGTTCCCAAAACAACGAGGTCGATCTCGGCGGGGTCAATATTTGATTTTGCTATGAGGTCCTCAGCTGCTTTAATAGCCAGATAGGAGGTGCCTTTATCTTTATCCTTAAGGATTCTGCGCTCTTTTATTCCTGTACGGGTGGTAATCCATTCATCTGTGGTTTCCACCATGGTTTCCAGGATCTTATTGGTTAACCTGTAGTCTGGCACAAAGGCCCCCACAGCTGTAATCGCTGCTGTAATTTTGGTCATGCGAACAAGAGTTTTATAAGGAAACCTTTAAAAATGCTCCAAAAGTGGTGAAAAATAGTGATTTTTTATGACTTTTTTGATCAAAATAGTGCTTTTTCGGCCTTTACCTAGCGGCCATAAAAAAACTCCCATTGTAGTAAATGGGAGTCTTTGATCTTATTTCAGAATTAAGCCGAAACTTCTTCCGATTTGTCTATAAGCACCTGGCCTCGGTAGTATAATTTACCTTCATGCCAATGAGCTCTGTGATACAAATGCACTTCTCCTGTTGTAGGATCTTTTGCAAGAGTTGGAGCTACCGCTTTGTAATGAGTTCTTCTCTTGTCTCTTCTGGTTCTGGAAATTTTCCTTTTAGGATGTGCCATCGCGACTATTATTTATCCGTTAGTAAATTTTTTAAAGCATCCCATCGGGGATCTGTATTATCGTTGTTATTTGATTCTTTTGGCTGCAATTCTTCTAGCTTTTTCAAGGCCTCCGACTTGAGTGTTCCGTCCTCCACTCCAGGGTGGATCCTTTTTTGTGGTACGGCAAGTACAAGCATCTCGTAAATATATTGCGCTATATTGAACTGATGCTCCCCATGAGGAATAACCAGAATCTCATCGTCCTCGTCATTGTATTCTTCTCCAAACTTTACCACAAGCGGTAAAGATGCAGAAACTTCCAGATCAAAGGGCTCGTTGGTAAGGTCACAAGCTACATTGACTGTTCCGTGAGCTTCCATTTCCAGTTCCATTACCGTACTCGTTTTGTTAAAATGAACTTTAACCGAAATATCGGTTTCATTAAACTCATAGTACTCAAAAGATTCAAAGAACGAATTATTTATTTGATACTCAAACGAGTGTGCCCCTACTTTTAATCCTGAAAAAGGAATTATAAATTCCTTACGCGTCGTCATTGTGTTCAATCGTTTAAGGCGTGCAAAGATAAAATTATTTTACCAAATGCAAATCAATTTGTCAATTATTTAAGCCTCTTTTCCTCAAGGAGATGCCAAATTCAGGACTATCCCTGAGAAGCCCTTGCTTTTTGCTTCCGCAAAGGGTTTTTTGAGATCTCCTCATAATCCTGCCTGTTCCTGTAAATCTTTATCGCGGTAAACACAGCTTCCTTAAAGGAACCCGGGTCTGCCTTACCCTTCCCGGCTATCTCATAAGCAGTACCGTGATCAGGGGAAGTCCTGACCCTGTTCAATCCGGCGGTAAAGTTTACACCTTGACCAAAGGATAAGGTTTTGAAAGGAATAAGTCCCTGGTCGTGGTAGGCCGCAAGGATGGCGTCAAATTGCTTGTAGACATCTGAACCAAAAAAACTATCGGCAGCATAAGGCCCGAAGATCAGCTTTCCGTTGTTGACCATTTCTTTTATTACGGGTCTCAATACCTCATCATCTTCCTTGCCAATAACACCATTGTCGCCACTGTGAGGATTGATTCCCAACATGGCAATTTTTGGCTTTGTGATCGCAAAATCCATTTTCAGGCTTTTCTCTATAATGTCGATCTTATTTCTGATCCTTTTTGAGGTGATGTTCTCGGCCACATCTTTCACCGCCACATGGTCTGTTAATAGTCCCACCTTAAGGGTGTCTGTCACCATGAACATCAAACTCTCCCCTCCCAGTTCCTGGGCCAGATAATCCGTATGGCCCGGGAAATTAAAGTCCTCAGCCTGAATATTTTTTTTGTTTATAGGTGCTGTTACCAGGACGTCAATTTCGTTATTCTGGAGTGCCTTTACTGCTGCTTTGAGGGATTGAATCGCAAATTGTCCCGCTTCTGCTGTCTCTTTCCCGTATTGTATTGCCGGAGTTTGTTTCCAGACGTTTACAACATTGAGTTTTCCCGAAATCGCCTGAGACGCCCGATCCACACCGTGAAAGGTGATGTCTATTCCCAGGTCGGATTTTTGCTGACTTATGGTCTTATTTGAAGCAAAAATTACCGGGGTACACAACTCCAGCATACGGCTGTCTTCGAAAGTTTTCAGGATTACTTCACACCCAATACCATTGAGGTCTCCCACTGAAATCCCTACCTTAATATTTGCACTTTCCTTCTTCATATATCTTGTCTTTGCCTTACCTTTGTCGTTTTAAATTAAGGCTGAAGGCACTTCTTTTTATTTAGTTCAAAAATACGGTATTAAGACCTTCCCGGCGGCCAAAAACACTCTTTTTTAACCCCCCTGACATGTTTACAGGAATAATAGAAACCCTTGGTAAGATCACAAACCTTCAAAAAGAAGGCAGCAACCTACACCTTACGATCTCTACCGAAATCGCATCCGAACTCAAAATCGATCAAAGTGTTGCACACAATGGTGTTTGCCTTACCGTAGTGGGAATTGAAGGTGAATCCTATACGGTAACCGCCATAGAGGAAACCCTCCTGAAATCTAACCTCAGTGATCTTAAAACGGGAGACCTGGTAAACCTCGAACGGGCTATGATTCTCGGCACAAGGCTCGATGGTCATATCGTACAAGGCCACGTGGATACCACCGGCTCCTGCACTAAAATTGAACAAAAAGACGGCAGTTGGTACTTTACTTTTAGTTACCCTGCAAAACCAAATGATGTCACTATCGAAAAAGGGTCTATAACGGTAGACGGGGTAAGCCTAACCGTTGTCGATTCAGAGGAGAGTAGCTTTAGTGTAGCCATTATTCCCTACACCTATGAGCACACCCGATTTAAACAGTACGAAATCGGTACTAGGGTAAATTTGGAATTTGATGTCATAGGGAAATACGTTGCCCGACTCCTCAGCAACCGTTGAATTCAGTTCTCTAATCCTCGAAAAAACTGATCGAAGAGCCTATCCAGGAATCATTTGTCAGGTGAGAAACATTAATCATAGGGCCTTTCCCCATTCGCGTAAGGTTGACCACCGGCTTTAGCTTCCCTTCCTGCTCATTCCACACATAAAGGATGCGCAACTCAACCTTGGCGTTTTTATCTGTATTTGTTTTTACAAGGGAGGCGTAAGTGACCTTTTTCTGAAGCATATAATTCTTCCTGTCTTCTATCGCATTGAGTAATTCCCATGTTGGCTCCAGGTTCACACCTTTCCCAGCAAAAGAGAAGAGCGGTTTGAGGACGTATTGACTTAGATCTATATCTTCGGGAATCTCATCCAGGTAGTATGAATTCGGAACGCTTTCGTGGGAAAGCATTGGCATTATGCATTTAGAGATCATAAAGAACCAATCAGGGTTGGTAATCCATTCTACATCGAGGTCGTCAAAGAGATTGAAATTTGTCTTTAGGTCTTTAAACTGATACAAATCATCAAAAATAACCCGGTTGTATATCCTGTTTATCCTGATTTTCCGACCGTCTTTTTCATAATACAACTGTTTCCCCTCTTTAATCACCTTCGTCATGCAAACTACCTCTATCCCGAGAGCTTGTTGAGTTGCTGAAAAATCGATCCGCGTCTTTTGCTTTTCGGGATAGATCTCCATCAGGATCACATTCTCAGGATCTTCTTCTCCCAAAATAACTTCCTTAAGGTTATTGAGGTAAGACTCTTCCGTGTGTCCCCCTAATAAATAATGAAATCCTTTCTCCGGCAGGTTTGGATAGTGTTTCTTAAATGCTTTCGCTAAAAAGGGTTGATAACAAAATAGGGAGGGGAAGGCCTGTAGTTCAATGAGCTGTGGACTTAAATTTCCCTCTTCATCCTGGCATATCCCAAAGTCGATCCCTAAAAAATGCGGGTTTCCCACGGGAGTAGGGGAATGCAAATGCTTAGGCATAAAGCGTTGCCTCACCTCTTCAAACTCGAGCTGATCCAGTTGCTCAAGGATAGCATCACAGGCGTCGAGCACCTTTTTCTTCATCTCCCGGTCAATAAAGACCGGGGTTTCTGAAATTCGGAAGGGACATGGTTCTCCAAAAGTCTGCATGACCTCCTGCTGCAGGCCTTCGTAATACGACTGCTTAAACCCTTCGTTAAATGTTTCTCTTATTCCGGATATCATACAGATACAGGGATTTTGTGATCAATGGCATCTGCAGCTTGCTGTAGAAATCTAGGGATAATTGTCCTGTTAGTCCTCAAGATCTTATCGTCATCATCGAGGTGAATCATCATATCCAGATACTTCTTTTTACCGTGGTGCTTTACAATGTGGGCTCGCTTATCTGCTCTTTTAAAATAACGCATCATCCCTTCCGAATCCGCTTCAGGGTGGAATTGCACCCCGACAATCTCATTAGAAAACCGAATGGCCATGACGGCGCGCTCCAGCGGAACATGGGGTCTTTTCTTTTCCTTGCACAGCACCTTACACCCGAGGCTCTTCAGCCTTTTCTTTTTGGGTTTGACCACTTGGTAATCCCTGGAATCTACTGCATAGAAGGGATTTTGTAGTCCGTCGAGCAGGAACTCTAACTTTCCTTTTTTTGTTTTATGTACGGGCATGATGCCAAATGCGGTAGATTTTCTTTTGGTTACTTTAGCCAGGTTCCAATGGATCACAGCTACCTGAAAAGAATGGCAAATAAGAAAAAGGTGTTTCTTCCGTTCCTCGAGAAGGTTGTGGTCATAAACATCATCCAGGAACCTGTAAAACTTCTTTTCCCACTTCTCCCCTTTGGGTTTTGGAGAGTCCGGGCCGCCTGAGGCGATAAAAATATCAAAGTCTTCAATTTCGGGAACTTCGTGATGTACACGAACATCGAAGATCTTATAATCCCCGTTGATATCCTCCCTACTTATAAATTGTTCTACCAGCATTTTAATACAACGCATCCCTTCGTTGGGCTGCCCCGCATTCATGTCGAGAATGGCGATCTTATATGTTGAGTGCATTAAATTTTTTTCTAATTCGGAGAGGTCAGGACGACGGATTGTGATTTTTTATCCAACTTTAAAGGCCTTTGGCCGTTTCTCCCACAATGTATTTTACAACTTCTTTCAGGTCGTTGGTTTCGTTGAATACTTTCAGCTGCCGGTCTGCCCCAGAACCCTGTTCCAGCATTTGGTAGACGTAATTCACTTCGTTTCGGCATCCCAGTTCATCAACAACATCCTCCACAAAGTCGAGCAACTCATTGATCAGAGTTTTAAACGGAACCTCTTCTTCCTTCCCAAAATCGATCAATTTCGCTTCTATTCCCCATCGGGCCGCTCTCCATTTATTTTCGTTGATCAGAACGCGTCTGTACGATCTAAAGCTCTGGTTTTTCTGGTGAAGATTGTGGAGCTTGGCTATGATACATTGCATCAAAGCGGCGAGACACGTTACTTCTTCTACGGTCATTACCATATCGCAAACCCTGAACTCAACGGTTGGATAAAAGGGGTGTAACCTGATATCCCACCAAATCTTTTTTCCATTGTCAATACAGTTGGTCTTCACCAGCACATCGACGAATTTATCGTATTCAGCTACGCTGGAAAAGTATGGCGGTATTCCCGTCCTTGGGAACTTGTCGAAGATCTTGGAGCGGAACGACTTAAAGCCGGTATCTCTGCCTTCCCAGAATGGAGAATTAGTAGAGAGAGCGTACAGGTGTGGCAGGAAATAACGGGCCACATTCATGATCTGAAGTCCCTCTTCCCTGTTAGGGATTCCAACGTGAACATGCATGCCAAAAATAAGGTTAGACCTTGCCACGTCTTTCATTTCCGCGATCAATTCATCGTATCGCGGATTAGGTGTAATGTGTTGTTCACTCCACATAGAAAAAGGATGGGTTCCTGCAGCTGCCACTTTTAATCCCTCTTTGGATGCAAGTTCAATAACTTGCTGTCTGAGGTATGAAACCTCATCTCTGGCCTGCGTGATATTCTCACAGACATTGGTTCCCATTTCAATGACGGATTGATGCATTTCTTCCTTGATGCGTTCTTTAAGGAGTACTTTTCCACCCTCCAGGATCTTTGACATATGAGATCTTAGTGTAAATGTCTCACTGTCCAAAATCTGAAATTCTTCTTCTATACCCAAAGTGAACTTTTTCATGATCGCGAATTATAGGTTAGCTTACTTTTTCTTTGGCGGAGTCTTTTTCCCTGTCGTTTTTGATGAGGTCTTAGCGGTTGTACCTTTGGCTTTGGTTTTTCTAATCGGTGTTTTCTTCACATCTGATCTTTTAACCTGAGCTGCTGATTTCAGTGGTGGTTTAGGAATTTTTTGATTCGAAGGCGCCACACATTCCTGTACATATGTCCCCCAGGAACTGTTGTTTGAGTTATCCTTGTGTGCAATGGCTTTCTCGACGGCAAATTTTGCGGCGTGCTCCACAATCCACCTGAAATTCCCTTCTCCTACTGAATGGATATCAGCATCCGGTGCGGGATTGCAAAAATCAATGGCGTAGGGTATTCCATTTCTTACTGCAAATTCCACAGTATTGAAATCATACCCAAGAGCTTTATTGAGTTTTATGGTATAGTCATGGATGGTCTTCATGAGTTTCTGATGTTCTTCACCTTGGGTTTTAGGTTCCGTAACGTACCGTAAATGAAACTCGTTTCTGGGTTCATACGGCATGATATGCACGTATTTCTGACCGAGACAATACACACGGTAGTAATCATCAAAGACAATTTCCTCTTGCAACATCATTACAAGTTGGTCTGTCTCTGAGTGTTTCGCAAATAGGTCATCCGGATCATTTACCTTGTAGACACTCTTCCAACCTCCTCCTGAATGAGGTTTCATATAGGCGGGAAATCCGATGTAGTTAAAAATATATTCCCAATCCAGAGGAGCTTTAAGGTTGCGGAAAGATTTTTCGGTAGTGTCATCCGGTCTCGATTTGGATGGCAACAATATGGTTTTGGGAACAGGAACGCCAATTTGCATGGCCAGGCAGTTATTAAAGAATTTCTCATCTGCACTCCACCAAAACGGGTTATTGATCACCGCCGTACCCATAAGGGCGGCATTTTTGAGATACGCCCTGTAAAAAGGAACTTCCTGTGAAATTCGGTCAATGATCACATGGTAGCCGTAATCGATCCCTTGCTGTACCTTGTCAATCATTACGGGTTCGGCTACTACTTTTCCCTCTCCAATTTCATTTACCTTATCAATAAAGGCCCAGGGAAAGGTGTCTTCCATTCCAAATAAAATTCCTACTTTTTTTATCATAATTCTAAGTGTTTTAAATTAAAAATATCGGCCTATGTATTCAGGAAACGCCATTTTCCACAACGGCCAGTCGTGGTCTATCCATTTTTTTTCATCATACCAATGAGGTATGCCTTTCGACTCGAGTATCCCGGCCATATGAACATTCTTCGGCTTGCAACTATCCCAATCGGAAGTGCTGATTACCAGGTTCATATGCTGAAATTTCCAACTCTCTTCATTCTTCATAAATTCATCCGGGCAGTTGTAATAGATCCTGATATCGTCGGATAAGGGCACAAAATTTCGGATATTAAATACCCCCGACATGGTAAACATATGCGATACCAGGTCCGGGAATCTAAAGGCAGTGTTGCCCGCATGGTATCCCCCAAAACTCACTCCGGCAACACCAATTCGATGTGAATTACACTCCCTCTGAATATAAGGAATTAGCTCGTTTTTGAGGAATTGCATGTACAATTCGTAATTGTGGATCTTGGTTTCCGAAGACATATTCTCCGCGTAGAAACTCATGCCGTCAATTGTTTCTACATTGTACAATTTGATTTTCCCCTCCTCTACAAAGTTCATAACTGAACCATTGAGGCCAAAATCGTTGTTTTGTGTAAAACTTCCGTAAGAAGATGGAAACATCAATATGGGATATCCCCAATGCCCGGTAATTTCCAGATTTATATTTCGTTCCAGAGTATTAGAATAATACTGAATGTATTGGATGGATGCCATAAGATAATGTAACCTAAATTCTTAAGTATACCAATAAAATTTTGGTGCGCAAAGATATTTTATTTTTGGATATACTCTGCTTAAATTCAGCGGATTCCTTATACTTGCTCCCTTTAAAATGACAGAATGATTTTCAATGTTGATCTCATCAGTTTAAAAGGATCGTTTTTTTCTAACAATTTAAAACGGAAAGTCCGATTCAGGTTGGTGGCTCCACCTTCTTTCAGAAACTCTGACACCCGCTTTCCGGTACTCCTGATGAATGATGGGCAAGATTTCACCGCCTTAGGTTTGGAGCAAATTATAACGGAATCTTACCGGGACAAGAAACAAATGCCTTTTCTGTACGTAGGTCTCGAGACCGACGAAAACAGAATGAAAGAATACGGCACTTCAGGTATTCCTGACTTCAAAGGACGAGGCGAGAAAGCCGTTTTGTATTCGCGCTTCGTAACCGAAGAGTTTATCCCATTTTTACAGAAAGAATTCAGGGCGAGTTCTCATAAGGAAGAATGGGTGTTCTGCGGTATGTCGCTGGGCGGACTTTCAGCATTTGACATTGTTTATAACCATCCCGGCTTATTTGGAAAAGCAGGGGTTTTCAGTGGGTCGTTCTGGTGGCGTAAAAAAGCTTATACCCGAAAAGATCCGGAAGACCGAAGTCGTATCGTGCTAGATATGGTAAAAGAAGGTGTCTATTCCCCTCATCTCTCCTTTTGGCTCATGTGCGGTACGCATGATGAGAAGGCAGACCGAAATCACAACGGGGTTATTGATTCTATAGACGACACCCTCGACCTCATAAAAGAACTCCAATTAAAGGGATATTCCTATCCGGGCAAGATCAGTTATGTAGAAGTCCCCGGAGGAAAGCACGACCTGCCCACCTGGTCTCATGTATTTCCCCATTTCCTGAAATGGGCATTTTCTAAGAAAATCTCTTCGGCCACAGATCAATAACGGTGTTTTACTAAACCTTTATAAATATCTTTCTCCGATACATAAAAAGGGCAAGGAGTAAATAAAAACCCGTTACAGAAAGGCCGTAAAGGAGCGAAGACAACTCTCCTGACAGGAAGGAATGGACGTAGATGTTCTTGTACAACCAGCCATGTAATGATAGTCCTTCCTCTATCTGAACAGAGTAGAAGATTTTCGTGATAAAGCTCGAGAGGAAATACAGGGTGATGGCATTGGCCCCGGTATATCTGAAAATACTACCGAACTGTATGCCTTTTACATCCGTCAGATAATAAATAAGGGAGAGGAAAATGTTGGCCCATCCGGCTGTTACTAAGACAAAGCTACTAGACCACAAGGCCTTGTTGATGGGAAATGCCAGGTCCCAAAGATACCCCAGAAGCAGCATCCCTGCACCCAGGGCCAGAAGCATTAGCTCCTTTTTTGCCCGTTTTGAAATCAGGAGGAGTCCGGTGAAAATCCCGAGAAGGGAAGAGGCAATCGACGGCAAGGTGCTAAGCAGGCCTTCGGGATCGTAATCCTCCTTGTACATATGACTTCCAAAAACCTGCAAGTCGACATAATTAGCCCAATTATTTGGCGCCCTATCAAAGGTCGGGACATCCCCATTAATAGGAATAAATCCCAGCCAAATCCAGTATCCTGCAAGAATGGCAATGGTAATCCCTAGAATTACTTTCCAGTTGAAATTGAGAAAAATTACCGCTGCAAAGAAGAAAGCTACACCAATACGCTGCAAGACACCGGGAAATCTGATCTCAGAAAAATCCTTAAAGAAGGGAAATGAGATGGTAAATGCACCCAGGAATAACCCAAGGCCAATTAGTTTAAGTGTACGAATGCTTATTTTCTTGTATGTAGCGGGATTCGGTTCTTTATTTCGGTAGGCAAATACAATGGAAGTCCCAACGATAAAAAGGAAAAAGGGAAAGACAAGGTCGGTTGGAGTATACCCATGCCAATCTGCATGTCGCAACGGCGGATAAATGTACTCCCAGGTGCCTGGAGTATTTACCAATATCATCAAGGCTATGGTTAAGCCCCTGAAAATGTCTACAGATACGATCCTTTCCTTCATAGCGATTATAGAATTGTTCCTTTCATTTTATTCCAGACCCTGGCCAGCAAGAATCCTGAGATCAGAGCCACTACCGTCAAAATACTTGCAGGCATTGTCTTTCCATAGATCCAATAACCGGTGGCAAACATGATGGTGTAAATCAGGACACAACCCAATAACATAGCGGCAATTCCGGAAGGGACACTCCACTTTTCATTGGTGTTAATGATTCGCTGTTTATCCTCTTCAGCCTCTCTGACTACTTTTGCCCAGCCCGGTCCACCGGGTTGAATTTTCATGTAGAAGGAGCGGAGTACTTCCTTGGATTCTGGTTGGGTTAAAAAGGTAGCAGCCATCCAGATGGCAGTTGTGACAATTACCACAAAGATATATTCGGACCAATCAGGGAAAACGCCAGTTTCCGAAGCAAAAAGAAAGGCTCCAACGGGTGTGAGTTTTAAAACCAGGGAGATAATTCCCGAAGCGAACATCGCTGTTATTTCACTCCAGGCATTGATTCGCCACCAAAACCATCGCAAAATAAAAATCAAGCCCGTCCCGGCACCGAAAACCAACAAAACCTCAAACAATTGCAGGGCATTTTGCAAGAGCAATGCCAATGCAGCACTAAATACCATAAGTATTACTGTTGAGATCCGGCCTACTGCCACTAATCGTTTTTCTGAGGCCTTAGGGTTTATCTGTTGCTTGTAAAAATCATAGACAATATAGGAAGATCCCCAATTGAGCTGGGTAGAGATCGTAGACATGTAGGCCGCAATGAGGGAAGCCAAAACGAGGCCAAGTAAACCGCTGGGAAGTTTTGTGAGCATGGCGGAATAGGCCAGGTCGTGCCCTAATTTATCGTCGGCAATGCTCGGGAAGGCTTCCTGAATACTAGCCACATCAGGGTAGACCACAAGGGATGCCAGGGCTACAAGAATCCACGGCCATGGCCGCAGGGCATAGTGCATGATATTAAAGAAAAAGGTGGCGCCTATGGCGTGATTTTCATTTTTTGCGGCCAACATTCGTTGGGCAATATAGCCTCCTCCGCCCGGTTCGGCGCCCGGGTACCAGGAGCTCCACCACTGCACCGCCAGAGGAATGATAAAAAGCGTGATCAGGGCTTGTGTATTACTAAAATCGGGGAGAATAGAGAGTTTGTCAGTGACATTTTCATTCGCCATCAGTGCTTTTATCCCTCCTACTTCAGGTATGTTGACCAAATAGTAAGCCGCACCAATTGCCCCTGCCATCGCGACAAAAAATAAGAGGAAATCGGTATAAACCACGCCCTTGAATCCTCCGAGGGCACTAAAAATTACCGTAATCAGTCCGGCGCTGACTACCGTTTGCCAGGGTTCAAGACCCAGCATAATTCCCCCGATCTTAATCGCTGCAAGGGTTACAGCAGACATCGTAATAACGTTAAAGATAACTCCCAGATAGATGGATCTGAACTTTCTGAGAAAGCTGGCTGCTGCCCCTCCATACCGAAGTTCGTAAAATTCAAGATCGGTATTTACATTACTCTTCCTCCACAATTTGGCGTAGACAAAAACCGTAAGAAGCCCGGTAATAAGGAAAGCCCACCATACCCAGTTGCCCGATACCCCATTTGTACGAACAATATCGGTGACCAAATTAGGCGTATCAGTAGAAAATGTTGTGGCCACCATGGATAATCCGAGTAACCACCAGGGCATAGTCCTTCCACTGAGAAAAAACTCGGAAGTATTCTTCCCGGATTTTTTAGAAACAATAATCCCAATGGCCAGAACTGTAGAAAAGAAAACAATGATAAAAATATAATCGAGAGTACCGATTTCCATATGGAAGTATGATGGTTGGTGGTTAAAGATATTATTTTTTGGAATACCTTTACTTTCCCATCCCTGGGCTAACTGATCTATCTCCTGTGGAAATCACCCTTACCTCCTGGATCCTTGCTTTTATCGCCTCTTTTGTGCTGGGAATCTCCAAATCAGGGGTCAAAGGGATCGCTGTTATCATTATTACCCTTATGGCCCTGGCCTTTGGGGCAAGGGCTTCAACAGGCCTACTAGTTCCTTTGTTTGTCACAGGCGATATCTTTGCTGTGGCCTATTACAACAAGCACGCGCGCTGGAAATATATTAGACGCTTTCTACCCTGGATGATGAGTGGGGTAGTCCTTGGCGTAATTCTGGGAAATGACCTTCCGGAAGAAACATTTAAAGTGGCCATGGTGATTGTGATTATAGGCAGTGTGGTAATGATGACTTGGTGGGATATGCGCAAATCTAAGGTAGTTCCCACTCATTGGGGTTTTGCCGGGATTATGGGTATCATGGCGGGAATTACAACGATGATTGGTAATCTGGCAGGGGCATTTTCAAACATCTTTTTTCTCGCAATGCGGATCCCCAAGAACGAATTTATCGGAACTGCAGCCTGGTTATTCCTCATCATAAATCTCTTTAAGTTGCCTTTTCACATCTTCGTATGGAAAACCATCACCCTTAACACCCTTCTTATTAATGCCAAACTCCTTCCCGGGGTGGCGTTGGGGTTATTTTGCGGGGTTCGACTTGTGAAGATTATCCGAGAGGCATTTTATCGTAAAATGATACTTTTTCTCACTGCTCTGGGTGCTTTAATTCTCTTGTTCAGATAGTCATTCCGTAAATTTTAGTATTTTACCCGTTGATTTGCTGGACTTTAGGCTTCAGCGTCCCTGTATCATGAACTATTTTACTCGATCAATTTTATTGTGTTTCCTACTACTGTTCTCCTGTAAAGAGTACAGCGTTGGAAAAAACTCCAGAAAGGTGAAAGCACAGGCAAACAGAGACCTCTCGGAGATAAAAGCCGATGGTAAACTACATGCGCTGATCGCTTACAGTGCCACCAGTTATTTCTTATACAGGGGGCAGCCTATGGGGTATGAATACGAATTGCTCAAGCGCCTTGCCGACGACCTCGGAGTAGAATTGGAACTGCACGTTTCACGCGATCTGGACGAGATGCTAAGTGAACTTCAGAATGGCGATGTAGACATCGTGGCTCATGGCCTGGCTATTACCGCAGAACGCAAACAAGAAGTGGCCTTCGCCGAGTACCTCTATATCACTGAACAGGTATTGGTACAGCGCAAACCAGACGGGTGGCGGAAAATGACCCTGGATAACATTCGGGAAGCCATGGTTAGTGACCCTATTGAACTTATTGGAGATACGGTTTCCGTGCGCAAGAATTCCTCCTATTTTAAAAGAATTAAAAATCTATCCCGTGAGATCGGTGGTGAAATCATCATTGATACTCTTACAGGGAATTATGCAACAGACGAGATTATTAAAATGGTGGCGGAAGGCGAGATAAAATATACCCTGGCCGATAAAAACCTGGCTACCATAAATGCCTCCTACTACCCCAACCTGGATGTAGAGGTTCCGCTGAGTTTCTCGCAGCGCATTGCATGGGCACTAAGACCCGAAGCGACAGAATTACTGATGGCAACTAACGACTGGATCAAGAAGGAAAAGAAGGAGAGCGACTATTATGTGATATACAATAAATACTTCAAGAATAAGCGGAATTTCAGACGGCGTGTAAACAGTCCGTTTTACAGCTTAAACCAAAAGCAGATCAGTCGGTATGATCCCATTATCAAGGAGAATTCCAGGATGCTGGGGTGGGACTGGCGACTCTTAGCCTCCCTTATTTATCAGGAATCCCGTTTCGATCCAAATGCCGAATCCTGGTCGGGAGCAAAGGGATTGATGCAATTAATGCCGGGTACGGCACAAGAATTAGGGGTAACCGAGACTGCAGATGCCGGAGAAGTGATCAACGCAGGTTCAAAATATCTCAGACAGCTATATCGAAACTTTGAGCAAATAACCGATTCCGTTCAGCGTATAAAATTCACTATGGCGGCATACAATTGTGGATATAGTCACGTATTAGACGCCCAAAACCTCGCCCGTGAAAAAGGCTTGAAAGACAGCATATGGGATGACCATGTTGAAAAGATGATCCTGGCGCTGAGTTTTCCAAAAAATTACAACCACGAGGTTGTGAAGTTTGGCTATGTCAGAGGTTTGGAACCATTCCAATATGTGGAACAAATCTTTCAGCGATTTGACCATTACCAGAAATTTATTGATAAGGAAGAACCGGAAAATTTAAGTTTAGCGGGTTCTTAATCTTGCCAGGATCTGTTTCTCAAATTTTTTATCATCTTCCAGGATCTTAAAAAAAGAATCGAGAAAATCAGAAGCTTCTCGGTATTGTCCTGGATCCTGAAACCATTCCTTTAACTTGACGATCTCCAAAAGCATATCTGATTTTTTCTCAAGATAGGCCTGCCTAACCAGCAGAAGCTGCGCCTCCTCTCGTTCATATCCCTTGTATATTCTGTCAGTGACCATAGAGATAGAACCCGATAAGTTCTGGATGTTGGTCACCGCTGCGTAAGGAGCATTGACAAGGCCACACATATCAAAATCATACGGGAGTGGGATAATTTTATTTTCAGCAAAAAGCAGTTTTTGATTGTGTTGTTGCTTGGTAGAGTAATCTGTATTCGCAATCATAAATTCAAAAAAAGCATTCTGTATTGATGAAATTGGATCGTGTTGCAGGGGGTGTATGAGTCGTTTGATCTCCTGTCCTTTACAACGAATGGCCAAATAATCAATGTCCTCAATAAGGAAGCCGAAAACGTTATGGGTTACCTCTCTTTTACCTCTGGCCTCAGCTAAAGAGATTTCTACAAGTCGCGTTTTAAAATGATAGGGGGCGATATTTTCGAATAATTTATAAGCCAGGTATTCCCGCAGTACGTAATCACTGGTATTTCGATCCAAGAGGCAGGGCAAGACCAATTTGAGCTTTCTACTACCTTCAAAAAAAGTTCCTTTGATCTGGGATTTAGGGAATTTCAGCTTTAATGGAGCAAAATAGCAGGTTTTTCGTCTGAAATTACCTCTCGCTCTGATCTTCACCGGAAGTGAATCCCAGGCACTTTCATCCTTAAACCAAATCATAGAAGTAAGGTAGGTGCTATCATTGGTTTCCTTTTTTACCTGCTTATTGGAGTACTGAAGCTTTATTTGCAGAGGGAGTTCTTGACGGAAAAGCAAAGGCAGGGATGAATCTGAGATGGCAGGCATTTCTTCCTGCCCGTATACTGTCTCTCCAGTCCAAAGGAAACTGAATAGAATTGCGTAAAGGCAAAGGGGTTTCATCGATCTGTTCTCTCCTTGTAAGATACGTATAATTGTTAAAAAAAACGTGGCAATAAAGGTCAGACCCTAGGCTCTTGAAGAAAGCTTTGTTAAGGTATTGTTAATTTATTAACTTTTTTTTAACTTGTGATTTATACCAGTAATTTGATCTAATGGATGAATCAACACGATTATTTGGAGCCAGGATATGTACGGGATTACTATTTATAGCAATAGCAACGCTCGTTATTTTAGCCTACCAGGGGTATTCTGCCGAATTAGCCCAGGAAGCTGAACTCTATCTCGCTTCCTCCTTACATCAATTTGACACCTCTTTGGCAGTCAAATAAGGAGACACCCTTTTGGAAATGGCGTAACCAAGGCTTTTATAATTTAATACATTACATCAATTGGACCATAAAAATCCGGGAGTTAAACCTGCCGGATTTTTTTTGTTGCCATACATACATGAGCTTTCAAAGGTGATTTCCTCTTCTCTTCTCATTCGATTTTAAATTTTTTTTTCGCAAAAAAGTGACCTCCACCAAAAAACGGGGTCTTAAGTATGGGACTATTCCCAAAAAGAGAGCAAGGATAAGCTAATATGAAACCGCTAAGCAAATTTATACCCTTTAACCTGGGCAGATTAGAATCCGGATATTCCTATACTCTTATGTTTCACTATCTTGGCGGCTGTTATCATTGCTCAGAAAAGCAACCCAACCACAACTCATGGTAACTATACTTAGAAAATTATTTCTGGTAGTCATTGGAGAGCGGAATAAATCTTCCCTCGACAAGGATCATCCCTTCCGGGGTCTCTCGGATGAGGAATTGGTGGAGAAGATTGTAGAGACTAACAACACTTTACTTTTTGGGATCATTTACGATAGGTATGCAGACAAGGTTTATACCAAGTGTACCGGTTTTGCCCGTTCAGACGATGAGGCAGAAGACCTTACCCAGGATGTTTTCCTGACCATTTTTGTCAAGTTGGGCAGCTTTAAGGGCATCTCTAAATTCTCTAGCTGGGTCTATTCCATTACCTACAACTTTTGTGTCAACTATATCACCCGCAATAAAGGGCGAAAGATCAGTGAGCAATCAGAAAAATTTGACGGTATGCAGCATCAATTGGCTGTTGAGGCAGAAGACCGTAGTTTCTTTCACATGCGTTCTGATAAATTAAAGATTGTATTGGAACAAATTCCGCCGGAGGACAAAACCCTGCTGCTCCTCAAATACCAGGACGACGTACCGGTAAAAGATTTATGCGCCCTTTTAGACCTTGGTGAAAGCGCTGTAAAAATGAGATTGAAAAGAGCCAAGGCAAAAACATTAGCAACCTATAATGCACTCCCCTGATGGCAGAAAACATACAAAATCCTTTTAAGGATATCGGTAAAAGAATCATGGAAGCCCCGCCCAACCTGAAAAAAAAGGTAATGCAGGACGTGGCTGTGGCGAAACTATTTATGGACCTCGCCTCCCTCTATACGGTAAACACCAAAGAGCTACTCGCGAGTTTGTTTAAAACCCGGGAAAAAGACCAATAACATCTCTAATAACTCAACACAATTATGGACACACTAGGAAGCTTAGCAACAGACTCACTCACTACTATCATCCAGGATATAGTCTCGGCCTTACCGGGTATTCTCGGAGCCATCATCGTCCTTCTCATTGGATGGCTGATCATTAAGATTATTGGCTTTGTGCTAAAAAAGATCCTCAAACTCGCACGCGTTGATGCCTTGTCGGAAAAGATTAATGAAGCCCGTTTGTTCGGAGAGGAGAGCAAGATAAAAATAGATGTGATCAAGATCTTGTTGGGCTTTATCAAGGGAATCCTTTGGATCACTTTTATTATCGTAGCTGCCGAGATCATGGGGCTCACCATCATCTCCACTGAAATATCCAACTTACTGCGTTACCTTCCTGTATTGCTGAGTGCCGTGGTCATTTTTATGATCGGGATGTACGCTGCAAAACTCATTAAAAGTGCCCTGACAAGCATTTTTGATTCCATGGGAATTGGCGGTTCTAAGGTCGTAAGTAGCATTGTCTACTATATGATCATCGTCTTTGTCCTTATCACCTCCCTCAACCAGGCGGGAATCGACACGGCCATCATCACCAGCAACATCACCCTGGTTATTGGTGCTTTTCTCCTGGCATTCGCTATCGGACTAGGACTTGGGTCAAGAGAGGTGGTCGCGAAACTACTCAACACCTTCTACGCCAGGAGGGCTTATACAGTTGGTGACGCCATCAAAACCAAGAAATTTGAAGGTACCATAGAAGCTATAGAGGGAATTTTGGTTACCCTAAAAACCAAGGAGGGGAAAATTGTTATTCCCATTGAAGATCTCATACAGACCAAAGTAGAACTGAAATAAGAAAGTACAAGCGATAAAAAGTCGGTAATTACCAGGAATATTGCACTAAAGAATTATAAATCAAACATTTGTATAATTAAAATTTAAAATCAAAACAATGGGAAAATTTGAAATCAGAAAAACAAAATCGGGTCAATATAAATTCGACCTGAAAGCTTCTAACGGCCAGGTAATCCTGAGCAGTGAGTCTTATAAGACCAAAGCGAGCTGTAAGAAGGGCATACACTCTGTGATGAATAATGCATCAACAGATAAGCGTTTCGATAGGAAAGCGGCCAAAAACGGAAGCCCCTATTTTAATATGAAAGCGAGAAACGGACAGATCATCGGCACCAGCGAAATGTATTCCAATACCAATGGGATGGAAAATGGAATCGCCTCGGTAAAGAAAAATGCTGCTGATGCTTCCATTGATGACCAATCATAAATTTAAAAGGAGAATTTACACATAACAACAAATACAACAACGATGAAGAAAAGAGGATTACTTGCTTTTTTCCTGGCTGCAGGAATGCTGGCATATGCCCAGACAGAAGCAGAACTCAAAGCAGAACAGGCTGCAAAGAAAGATTCTATTGCCGCCATTCAAGGCAGGGTCAATGCCCTGCAATCGCAGATCAATGCCCTGCCGGGCTGGAAAACAGGGGCCTTCGGTACTATCGGGGTCAACCTTTCCAGCTTTAGCAACTGGTATACTCAGGGGTTCCCCAACAACTCGGCCGGGAATATCGGTTTTACCCTAAATGCTTTTGCCAACCTAAAGGAGGAAAAATTCTTCTGGCGAAATTCGGCAAACGTGAATCTCCAATGGGTAAAACTAGATGACAAAGATGACCCCACGGATTCAGACAGCTTCCGCGAGGCTACAGATGTATTCAACATCTCTTCGCTTTACGGACGAAAACTCAGTGAGAAGTTCGCAGTATCAACCCTTGGGGAATACCGAACAACCATCCTAAATAATTTCAATGATCCCGGATATCTCGATATCGGACTTGGGGGCACCTGGACACCTACAGACAATCTGGTAGTTGTTTTTCATCCACTGAACTACAACTTCGTTTTCAGCAGTGAGGATACCATCTTTAACTCCTCCCTGGGAGCCAAGATTGTCGCAGATTATACCCGACAAGTGGGTGCGGTGAACTTTAAGAGTAACCTCTCCCTTTTTCAGAGTTACGAAAGTGGCGACCTGAGTAACTGGACATGGATCAATTCCTTCTCCTATACGCTTTGGAAAATGATCGGAGTTGGTTTCGATTTTGGGCTGCGTAACAACAAGCAGGAAGCCCTGAATTATTCTATCAATACTCTCGGGAATACCACGGATACTTTTGACACTGTAGATAATGATCTGCAAACCTACTGGACGGTGGGTCTGAGTTATTCCTTCTAAGAGTAAAATTAAATACACTTAACACATTAATAATCATTTAAACTTTAAAACAATGCTTAAAGAATTCAAGAATTTTATTATGACCGGCAATGTCATTGAATTTGCCGTAGCCGTTATCCTTGCCGGAGCCGTTGGCCTGGTAGTAAACGGATTTGTGAACGACATCATTATGCCTGTTGTCGGTGAATTTTCAGGAGGGGTCGACTTTGCGAACCTGAAGTACGTCCTTACAGAGGCTTCCGGAGTAGCCGGAGAACCCGGTGCAATTGCCGAAAACGCTATTCGTTACGGAGCATGGATCAATACTATCGTTAACCTGATCATTGTTGGTTTTGTACTATTTATGATCGTAAAGGCCTACAACAAAACCAAGACGCCTCCGGCACCTCCGGCCCCAAAAGGTCCTAGTCAGGAGCAATTGCTTGCGGAAATACGCGACCTGCTGAAGAAGTAAGTTCAGCCCTTACCCCAAATCAGAGAAAAGCCTCCTGCGTGATCATTGTCAGGGGGCTTTTTAATTTCCGACTACGAGCAATTGGAATACGTTTTATACATTGTCATTTACATAAGACTATTTTAGATGATTCAAGAAATCGGACTTGGCGGGGGTTGCCATTGGTGCACCGAAGCCATCTTTCAAAGCCTCAAGGGCATCTCTGACGTGCGACAAGGATGGATATCCGCACGCGAATTTCCTTCTTTTTCCGAGGCGATCCTGCTTCGTATAGATCCCTCTGTTATTTCGCTACCCGATGTATTGAGGATCCATCTCCAAACCCATAGTGCTACCGCAGCCCATCAGATGAGCACAAAGTACCGATCTGCCGTTTATGTGTTTTCCACAACTCAGAAGGCGACTATTGATGCGATACTGCAGGAATTACAAACTGAGTTTTCAGAAAAATTGATAACCCGGGTTCTGCGATTCCAGGATTTTAAAATAAATAGCGAGACTTATCTCGATTATTACAGTCGCGATCCGGACAAACCGTTCTGTAAAAATGTGATCAGACCTAAGTTAGTCAAGCTCAGGGAAAGCTTCAGCAAGCATCTCGATCCGGATAAAATACCCCTTTCAGAAAGCAGAGAATAGACACTTAAATTTTTGTGATCTGCCTAATAATGAGTACCTTATACAGGCTAATCCTTTAAATTCTGCGTTATGGGAACAATTAAGGCATGGAATAAATGGGCCAACGCCCATACGTATTACGGGCTCGATTTGGTTCGGGCGGCTCTGGGTGTCTTTCTGATCTTAAAGGGGGTCAACTTTATGTCTGATGCAGGAGCCATGGCGCTGGTGATGGATCCTTTTCGCGAGCTTCCTGGCAGTATGATGATTATCCATTACGTTGCTGCTGCCCACTTCGTAGGTGGTTTTTTTATCATCATCGGATTGTTAACCCGATGGAGCGTCGCTCTGCAAATACCCATCCTTTTAGGAGCCATCCTTACCAACTTTCTGGGTGTGATGATACTGAGTAACCTCATCCAGGCTGTTGTGGTCTTTCTGGTTTGTGGCTTCTTTATCTTCTATGGCTCAGGTAAGCATTCACTAGACTATTACCTGAAAATGCAGAAATAGGAACTATCGCCTGCTCGGCATTACCAGACTGTCTGCCGGGTAAGTCTTTGCCAGGTACGTCATCTGGTCTTTCGCCCATTTGATGATGAGTTGTCGCTGTTCATCTGTGAGATTGGCTTCAGGGTGCAGGCCAAAATTGGTATAGCTCTCCAGCGGCATTTCTTTCTCCTCCACCATTTCGATGGTTTCCTCTAATTTGTGATTCTGTATAGCTATGGGTCTTTTAGTAAATTCAGAAAAATTCAGGTGGCCTTTACCGTGTTCTATGTGGTCATTAAGCCACCAGCCCACAGGTTGTATTTCGGCATACCAGGGGTAGACCGTATTGTTTGAATGGCAATCGTTACAGGATACCCTCATGATCTTTTCTACCTCTTCAGGCACTTCGTATTTTGTGGTAATATCATAAGTGAGATCATTGCTGTTGTTTTTCTCAGGTCGGAAAAACTGGATCACAACCAGGGCTAGAACTAATAAAATTCCAATTTTCTTTAGCATGTTTTGTGGATTAGGTTGAACAATTCAAAACTATACTTTTTCTCGTAAAATGATCCTCGTCAAGGACTTCAAATTTAAAAATTAACACGCTTTTAAGGAAGCTGCCGGGATGGAGATTTAATCCTATCTTTAGAGTGTCCAACTATTGTTATCTGGCCTCGTCTATTACTCACGGGAATTATGGAAAATCAGCAGGATCAAATTAACAGACTCACTGAAAAACTGGAGATTCTCAGGCAGGTACATTCACATTTTTCCGAGGAGATAGAAGGCCTGAGGGCCGAGATAGAACAGCTAAAAAAAGAAGGTGCCATGGGTGCCTCCATTGTAAATATCCCCGAACAGGAGGCTCCTAAGTCCGATATGGATATTCCAGAAGAAACAGCCGATGTTAAGGCGGATCGTCTCCCTGAAAAAAACTACTATCGCAGGAGGGAGAATAAGATTCTCGGAGGTGTTTGCTCGGGGATGGCTGAAAGAACAGGAATGAACTTAGTACTGATGCGCTTCATTTGGGTGGTCTTTGCCTTGTTATTTTGCATCGGGGCTGTCGTTTACCTGATCTTATGGGTGAGTCTGCCAGAAAAAGAAATGATCTCTCCTGTGACGTCTGCTGCAGCTGCAGAGGGTTCAGTGAAAGAACAGGGCTATTCCCGTGCGAGCCAGGAAGAGACAAGTTCGGATCTCGAGAAATATATCGGAGAAAATATTATCAGTAAGATCGGGATTGCGGTCTTGATTATTGGTGTTGGAATTGGAGCAAAATACTCTATTGACAACGACCTCGTTAGTCCGCTTATTCGCATCTTGTTAGGATATCTCGTAGGGGGAGGACTATTAGCTATAAGCTTCCGTTTACTTGCGAAGTACGAAAATTTCAGTGCTGTACTTCTCAGCGGGGCAATGGCCATTTTTTATTTTATCACCTACGCAGCGTATGCCTTTTACGCAATGTATCCGGCCTATGCCACCTTTCTTATGATGGTGTTGTTTACCGTGGCTACTGTTGGGGCAGCCCTTAAACTAAACAAGCAATTTATTGCGCATATCGGCCTGGTAGGGGCCTATGCCGTTCCCTTCTTGCTGAGTGAGGGAGAAGGAAAAGCCTTGGTTTTATTTAGTTATATGGCCATTATAAACAGTGGTATTCTGGTGGTCGCCTTTAAAAAGTATTGGAAGCCCTTATACCTGGTTGCTTTCGGCCTGAGCTGGCTTATCGTTATCAGCTGGGTAGCCGGAGCCTATGATGCTGATGAACATTTTGTTCTTGCCCTCGTCTTTAGCACCCTCTTCTTTCTGCTGTTCTACGGCACTTTCCTGGCTTACAAAATCCTGAAAAAAGAAGTTTATAGCTCCCTTGATATCGCGCTGGTTCTGGCCAATTCCTTTATTTTCTATGGCCTGGGTTACAGTTTCCTTACGAGTCAGGTCGATGGAGAAAATTACCTCGGGCTTTTCACTCTGGGAAATGCCCTTTTACATCTTGGAGTCGGATTTATGGTTCACCGTCAAAAAGGGATCGACAAGAATATCTACTTCCTTATTTCCGGAATGGTTCTCCTCTTTCTTACCCTGAGTATTCCTGTTGAATTGGATGGCAGCTGGGTTACTCTGTTATGGCTGGGCGAAGCCGTGGTTCTTTTCTATATCGGGAAAGCGAAGCAAGTGTCGATTTATGAAAACCTCGCCTATCCCTTGCTGATATTGTCTTCTATAAGTCTTGTACAGGATTGGGTTTGGGCCTATGGGGATAGAGAAGGACTGTTTTTGGCTTTCCTGAACCCCACCTTCCTGACTTCCGTGATTTTTTGTGCTGCAGTGGGCTATATGAATTTGCTTTACCACAATCAGAAGTTACCCGGCGCTTTTGTGGGAGACAAAGGGAAATGGCAACTCATATCCACAGGATTGGCCGGCTTATTATTACTGGGTATGTACGCTTCGGTTGCCCTGGAAATTAATTACTACTGGGAAGGGCAATTTCAGGCCTCTGCAACCGGTGATTTTGGAGTTAGCGGAAGTTATAATTACGATCTTCTTACTTTTCAATCCCTCTGGGACATGATGTATTTTTTAGGATATACCGCTACCCTCGTTTTTGTCAATTCCCGATGGATAAAAAGCAAGACGCTTGGGATTTTCGGAATTTGTCTGGCCGTATTGGGGCTGGGGTATTTCCTAACAGTAGGCTTGTACAACTTGAGTGAATTGCGGGAAAGCTACCTAGGTGAAAATGTAAATGAAGGTTTCGAAACGGGCATATTTCACCTGCTGATCCGCTATCTGGCATTTATTTTTACAGCTGCTGTTTTCTATGTTTCCTATAGATATTTGAGGACTAACTTTAAGAAGGAAGTCTTTGCTCCTACCTGGAACCTTATTCTTGCTATTTCCCTCTTATGGGTTCTGAGTAGTGAACTGATCCACTGGCTAAATCTGGCGGGTACTGAAGGCATCTATAAACTATGGATGACTATTTTTTGGGGGATTTACGCCTTAGCCCTGATCAGCATCGGCATTTGGAAAGCTCAAAAACAGCTTCGTGTTGCGGCCCTGGTCTTATTTGGTATCACCTTGATTAAATTAGTCTTCTACGACTTGGCGAA
Organism: Flavobacteriaceae bacterium; assembly: GCA_013042315.1. Lineage (GTDB taxonomy): Bacteria > Bacteroidota > Bacteroidia > Flavobacteriales > Flavobacteriaceae > Muriicola. Next base: position 25,465 of record JABDQM010000040.1, read on the forward strand.
CCTGAACACCCTGGCAAAAACAGCTCTGTTTGTTTTACTTGGGATACTGTTGCTGATCATTTCGTTTTTGTACAATAAGTTCAGGGGGCGCTTGTGGGGAGAATAACTCAAGGTATGCGCATGCGGTTTATCGGCTTTTATCGTTGTATGGCCCTCTATTTTTAGGTTTACCACAGGTTTTAGGGGTTTCACAACAATTATAGGGGGGTTCACCACAGGAATGGGTATCTTATATAGAGAAAATGAATGTATAAAATCCTCACACTATGGAAACAAATACAGAAAAACACCCTATTTTAAACAAGATCTTAACGGCCCTAAATATCAGCCTTGAAGTTATCCTGGTACTAATTGCCCTTGGCTTTATAATCGGGTTGTACGGAATTTTAAGCTAGTGCTTGTTTTTTCATCAAATGAAAAAAGCTTCTGCTAAGGCAGAGGCTTTTTTTATGGCTGACCCACCCCTTATTCCGCTTCGTAGCTTCAGCGACGAAGCATAAGCGACCCTCCCAGGAGGGGAGCACTTAGTTATTAGGATTGGGAGTGTACTACAAAGTTGGCGCCCTCCAATGAAATTTTAAAGCAGCTTAGTCGGAGGAGCGCACATATCGATATTCCGGCCCATCGCAGGGAATAAAATCGGCCTGAATAAGCATCTCCCCTGAGAAAAAGAAGAATTCCTCGGGTTCAACAAAACAGTTTCTAACAAAAGAATGGTTTTCTGAATAGGTGACCCTGAATCCGGATCTTCCATCCTGTTCGCTGACCACCCAGCGGCCTTCAATGATGGTGGTTTCTCCCTCCCTGGTTTGGGATTTCAGAAAGAGGCCGTCTGAGATAAATTCGACCTTCTCGGTATAGTCGAGCTCTGAAGCCATTTGCTCTGTTTGGGTCATGTATGCGTAGGTGCTGTTCAAAACCCAGCTATCGGTCTGCAGTGGATCATTAGAAGAAGTACAAGAAAAAACAAGTAGTGCTAAAAAGAAAAACAGTCGAGGCATAATTGAATTTTATTATAAGATAGAAAAAAGAGGTTCGGGTTGCTTTCCGGGATATTGTAAAAACATGTCCAATAAATAGATTAAGCTGTTCATCAATTATTTATAAAAATCCTATCTTACTTAACTAATTATTTAAACCAACTAACATGCCAAACAATTATGTAAAATTTCAAGTAAAAAGCTCCGGACAATGGTTAAATATCCTTAATGGGGGAAATGCCAATGGCACTGATGCCTGCCAGGGAGCAACACCCACTACAAATAACTTTCAGTGGGAATTAAGCGACTCGGCTGTTGCAGGGTGGTCTCTTATTCAAGTAAGAAGTAGCGGACTGTATTTGAACATTAAAAATGGCGGCAACTCAAATGGAACAGTGGCTTGTCAGGGGATATTGTCCGACCCCAGTACAGCACCGGACAACTTCTTATGGAAAATAGTTCCAGATTCCAACCATCCAGGCTGGTCCAAGATACAAGTAAAAAGCAGCAATCAATTTCTGAATATTTACAATGGCGGTACTGTAAACGGTACGGTAGCCTGCCAGGGTAATACGCCAACAACAGACAATTTTCTTTGGTTGCAATGTGAGGCCAAACCTCCTAAGAAGGTGACCATAACCATGAATATATTAGATTGTACGTCCATTTTTGCCTTACCTAATGGAACAAGGCTAACAGACGCTCAGGCAAATGACTGGCTGTCTATGGAAGACGATAACCGTGGAGGCAAGGAAAATGGCAATCAAAGTTCATTTGAGTCTGTTTTAAACCCGGGAAGTGAAGTAACCTGGCAACCAAAAATAGCCTCTGGCGGCAGCAATTCGGGCTTTGCCGATGCTATCACGAATATCACCTATGAGTCGGGCTCTGGAGCTAATGTATTGGGCCCGGTTACCCCTGTTGGCAACAGTGGCAAAGTAAATGCTACGGTTTTCTGGACGGCTATCCCCCCTTCGGGAGTTGACAATGAAGCTTATACCATTCAATTTACACTTAGCAAGGGCGGAACAACAAACACCTATTATTTCGATCCGAAAATAAAAGTAGACCCCAGTAATTAACGGTTGCTTATATGTGAGAACGCAGACATGGTACATCTTGATTTTTATTTTCCTGTTTGAAGGAACAGGGCAAGTATTGGCTCAAAACCAAAGTTTGGCAGATAGTCTTATATTAAGATTGAAGGAGCATAGAGGCTCGAATGACAGCCTTCCCCTTAATTGGTTATCAAAGATCTCTTTTAACCATAATAAGCCCGATAGTGCGTTGTATTATGCACGCCAATTAATGTCTGAAACTGATGACCCTTATTGGTTATTACAGGCACACTATAATGAAGGGTCTGCCCTGCGTATTATGGGTAACCTGGAAGGCTCCCTCCAATCGTATTTTAAAAGCCTTGAGTACGCTCAGCAATTGGGTGACAAAAAAAGGGAAGGTAATGCCTATATAGCGATCGGGGATGTCTATTCGGTATCCGGCGCCCATAAGAATTCTACCGATTATTATTCCAAATCTATCCCAATATTCAGGGAAATAAAAGATTCGGTAAAACTGGCTACTGCATTGTTCAATGCCGGTGATGAATATCTCAATCAGGATAGTCTTGTTACCGCTGTTACTCATTTCAACGAATCTGCACAGCTTTTTGGACTCCTTGGATACGCCATAGGCGTGGCATATAACCTGGGGAACATGGGCTTGGTCTATGCCATGCAAGGCAATGATGCTTTGGCCCTCGATAATATCAATGAGGCTATCACCCTCCTTGAGAAACAAAAAGACTATTATGGAATTGCGGCATATCTCACGTTTATGTCTGATGTTTACATCAACAAGGGCGATCTTCCTGCCGCCCTGGATTATGCTGAGCGGAGCCTTAAACTGGCTTCGGATTATGGTCTGAAAGATCAAATGAGCGAAACCAATCTGAGGCTGTCCACGCTACACGAGCAAATGGGGAATGCTGATAGATCTTATAAATATTATAAAGACCATATCGCCTTTCGCGACAGTGTAAGAAATATGGAGTCGATTCAACAAATGGCCGATCTGGAAACAAAATACCAGGTAGAACAAAAAGAAGCTGAAAAGGAGGCGGAAATTGCAATCGTTAATCAACAAAAAAGGAACCAGCGAATTATTGCAGTGGCGACGGTGTTTTTGATAGGAATATTTGCAGTTGGACTTTATAGAAGGAATAAATTTATTCAAAAAACAAAGCGGATCATTGAAAAGGAGAGAGATAGGTCTGAGGCTTTGCTGCTCAACATACTGCCAGAAGAAATCGCCGAAGAACTTAAAGCCAATGGGAAAGCTGAAGCTCGTGAGTTTGATCAAGTCTCTATTCTGTTTTCCGATTTTAAGGAATTTACCCAAACCGCCGAAAAGTTATCCGCCAAAGAATTGGTAAGTGAAATCAATCATTGTTTCAAAGCCTTTGATCTTATCTGTGAAAGATTTGATTTGGAAAAAATAAAGACCATAGGGGATGCCTTTATGGCTGCGGGCGGACTTCCGGTGCCCTCGAATGTAGCGGTAAAAAATATTGTCCTGGCGGGGCTCGAAATGCAACGCTTTATTGTGGAACGAAAAATACAAATGGACACCGAAGGAAAACCGGCTTTCGAAATGCGTCTGGGTATCCATACCGGCCCTGTGGTGGCTGGCATTGTCGGGGTCAAAAAGTTTCAGTACGACTTATGGGGTGATACCGTAAATACAGCTTCCCGGATGGAGAGCAACAGTGAAGTGGGAAAGGTTAACATTTCCCAGCACACCTATGAGCTATTGCAGGATGATCCTGATCTGAAATTTGAGAAAAGAGGAAAGGTAGAAGTAAAGGGAAAAGGAGCAATGGAAATGTATTTTGTAAGCCTCAAAACCGCAGCCTGAAATCTTCTAATCACGATCTTAATAATGGAAGGAAATATTTATTTCGAGACTCTACTAAACCTTATCTTTAATCCATCGCTGATAAAATCCATGTTTTAATAATCCGTTCAACAACAAGTACTTTATGAAGTTTATGCGAAATCTCAACTCAATTTTGTGCCCCTTATTGACCATGGTGATTCTGCTTTTGGGAATTACATCTTGTGAAACCAAAGAAGAAAAAGAGCCCGAAGAGCTCAGGGAAATGGTGGAGATGGTCACAGATAAAGGAACCATGCGTATCGCCCTGTATAATGAAACGCCGCAGCACCGGGACAATTTCTTAAAACTAGCCAGTGAGGGAGCCTATGACAGCCTTTTATTTCACAGAGTGATTGAAAACTTTATGGTGCAGGGAGGCGATCCGGAGAGTAAAATCGCTCAAGCCGGAGATACGCTTGGCAACGGGGACCTCGCATATACAGTACCAGCAGAATTCCATCCAGAACTGTTCCACAAAAAGGGAGCCCTTGCTGCAGCCAGGACCGGCAATCCTGAACGGGCTTCAAGCGCCATGCAATTCTACCTGGTTCAGGGAAATGTTCTTAATGACACCCTGCTTGAAGAAGCTGAAGTATTTATCAACGAATGGTTGGCAGAGTATTACGTGCTTCACGATCCTCAGAACGAAGAGCTGTACCAGGCCATTAAAAAGGCAAATTCTGCAGAAAACTGGAGGGAATTCCGGATCCTTCAAGACAGTGTTATCAACATGGGGAAAACCTATACCAATTTTGAGAAGTATTCCATCCCGGAAGCTCATCAGGAAGTGTATAAAACTTTGGGAGGAACTGCCTTTCTGGATCAGAATTACACGGTATTTGGGGAAGTAGTGGAGGGGATGGATGTCATCGACTCTATCGCCAAAGTACAAACGGGTGACATGAATCGGCCTTTGGAAGATGTTAGAATTCTTAGTCTGAAAGTGGTGGAATAGGTAAGCACGATAAAAGTATCGCTATCATACAGCGGTGAATTTTTATCATATCAGTTTTCTAGCTCCATTTCCATGTTGATCAGGCGAATTATCTCTTCGCACATGGCTTTCATTTCACTAAATTGACCGTTCATTACAGAAAATTCATAAACGGCCATCACAAAGCCGTTCTTTTGTTTCAGGTCTTTGAGCATGGTTTCGTAGTTTGCCCTTGGCAGGGCGATGTTCTCCCCTGCTTTGCCCTCAGTGACCTGATAGGTAAAGTTTTTAACAATAGGATTCAGGTCGAGTACCGAATACGAAGGCTCATAGAGCAAAACCTCAGCATCATAGCGGAAGTGTTCCTCTTCATTCTTTAGTTTCTTGTACAGTGCCTGCAGGTTAAGCAGGCCGTTTTTAATGCTGTCGTTGGAGATCAGGGCCAGGTTTCCCGAATTAATGAGTTCCTGAAAGGTATTATCCTGCTGGGTAAACTTCTGCCAGATATAGACGTTGGTAGTATGAAAAGCAAAGGCATTCAGGTCGGTTAGCGGCTTGCCCTCAAAATGTTCTAAAACAATTCTTGCCGATTCAATTCCAGAATTTCTAGTAGTAATATAGCGGTCCAGTTCAGCAATATTCAGAATAAGGTCGGTTTTCAAGTTTTTCAGATAGTGCAACTCCTGCTCCCTTTGTTTTCGGGCTTCGTTGGAATTGTTGATCTGCAGGGCGATCAGTATCCCGATAACGACCAATAGTATTTCCCCAATGGCGTAGAGAAAGTATTTGGAAACCTTGTTTTCGTTAAGGAGTCTTTGCCTGATTCTTCTGAAGAATTTGATCATGGGCGGGGGGTTGGTTTTACTCTACCTAATGTACTTAATTATTTAGAATCATATCGATGCCTGATTGTAAAACTCAGGCCTCTCTCCTTATCTAATTTATTTCTGATGTAGTGATCTGACTCAGATAAAATTTGCAAAAGAGATTTATTGCATAGGATTTTCTCAAATTTCCTTTCTCTTTCTACCTTTAAAGAGGTTGCGACATCGCAAAATAAGTAGTAATATTGCATGCTCTTTGCCGGGGTTATTTCTTTCTTGTGAAGAAGTAAACGACAAAGATTGACATAGTGAAAGTGTATGTGCTTCGAAGTGAACAAGACGGCAGGTTTTATGTAGGTATGAGTTCGGATATCGAAAAAAGAATTATTGCACATAATTCTGGAAGAACAAAAAGTACAAAAGGGTATCGTCCATGGAAATTAATACATTTAGAGGACTATCCAGAAAGAACTTCAGCAAGAAAAAGGGAGAAATATCTAAAAAGTGGATATGGAAAACAGTGGCTGAAGAAAAAGTACGCTAACGTTCATAAAGAAGAAGAATAAAGGTCCTGCCTACCTGTTTAAGGCAGGCGGGCCTGCCCACCTGGCGGTATGGCAGGTGGGTAGCTCAGCTGGTTATCTACTGGTCTATCGACACAGCAGACAGGGAGCACCTGACTCATAATCTCTCTGAGATTACTATTTTTGACATTTTGATTTTATAACGGTCCTATAGCTCAGCTGGTTAGAGCACCTGACTCATAATCAGGGGGTCCCTGGTTCGAGCCCAGGTGGGACCACATCAAGCGCAAACCCCCACTCCGCAAGGAGTGAGGGTTTTTTCATTTCGAAAAGGAAACCGAGCTTGCTCGAGTTTGCTTAGAGGAATGAAAAAAACACCTTGCGTTAGCAAGGTGATGGTTTTGC